>CAYXYA010000274.1:0-3415 GCA_964469185.1 uncultured bacterium
TCAAAGAAAACCAGATGGATTTAGTGACGGCGGTTTCGGGAAGCGGTCCAGCTTATTTTTTTTACATGATCGAGGCGATGATTGAGGCGGGGATGAAAGGAGGACTACCACCCAAAACCGTTTTACAGCTGGTTTCACAAACTGTTTATGGCGCGGCCAAAATGGTTCGGGAGACGGGTAAAAGCCCGGCTGAGTTGCGGGCACAGGTCACTTCGCCTGGAGGCACCACACAGGCAGCCTTAGAAACGATGGCTCGGCTTGGATTCAAAAAAACTATCGAGCAGGCCGTAAAATCCGCCGCGAGACGAGGAGCCGAGCTTCGTAAGAAGAGCGAGTAATTCAATGGGATATATTTTTCAAAACCTTCTTTATGTATTTTCGGAATTGTTGTATTTCACGGTGCTAGTGTTGGTGTTGGAATGGTTTTTTTTCTTTCTGCCCGGCGCGGGTTTGAACAAAATTCGTCGGAATATGTTCAAAATATCATCTCCTTTGTTGTCGTGGAGTGAACGTGTTTTCTCTATGCGATATGGAGCCATTCAAGCCCGCGGGCTTTTACTGGCTTTGCTTTTATGGGTGGTCAGTTTTTACGGTGTCCCATGGCTGATTTTATTCAGTTATTCTTTGCGCGGTTGATGAACCTGGACATTTCTAGCTTGGGACTGCGAGAGAAAGATGGTTTTTGTCTGCTGGCCCTTAAAGTCATTCCTCGATCGTCCCGAAATAAGATCGTGGGAGTGGAAAACGGCGTATTGAAACTAAAAATTCAAGCGCCGCCTGTGGAGGGTGCCGCTAACGATGCAGTGAGACGGGTTCTTTCGAATTTGTTGGGAAAGGCTCAGAGCACCATTGAAGTGATAAAAGGTCAGCGATCTCGACACAAGGTGGTTAGCCTAAAAGGGACGAAGGCGGCTGAGGTTTTAGAAGCTCTGCAAAAACTTAAATCATAAAGGGGACGTTCATGGCGGAGTTATTCGATCAAATTCAAGAGTCGGTAAAAGAGATCCGAAAAATTACGCCGACCGTGCCCAAGGTGGGGATTATTTTGGGAACGGGACTTGGCGCCTTGGCTTTGGAGATCAAAGGTCAAACGGTCGTCCCGTACGGCAAAATTCCGCATTTCCCCCTTTCGACCGTTGAGTCGCACGCTGGAGAATTAGTTTTTGGAAAACTTGGAAACACTTCGGTTGTGGCCATGAAAGGCCGTTTTCACCGCTATGAGGGATATAGCCTTCAGCAGGTAACTTTTCCGGTGAGGGTGATGAAGGCCTTGGGGATTCGATATTTGTTGGTGTCGAACGCCTGCGGCGGGATGAACCGCACCTACAATCCCGGCGACTTAATGATCATTGAGGATCACGTGAATCTGATGGGGGACAACCCATTGATCGGCAAAAATGATGACCGCTTGGGTCCTCGTTGGCCCGATATGGTCGAACCCTATTCAAAAGAACTGATCGCGTTGACCGAGAAGATCGCCTGGGAAAAGCGCATACCAATTCAAAAAGGTGTTTATGTGGCTGTAACGGGACCCAATTTGGAAACGCGCGCTGAATATCGCTGGCTTTCGACATTTGCTGATGTGGTGGGAATGTCGACCGTGCCGGAAGTTATTGTGGCGGGGCACAGCGGTCTTAAAGTTTTAGGGATCTCAGTTGTCACGGATAAGTGTGTGGCGGATACTCTAGAACCGGCGGATATTCAAAAGATAATTCGACACGCCCAGGAAGCAGAACCTAAATTAACGATTTTGATGAAGGAAGTCGCGATTGCGCTGGAGAAAAAATAATTCATGCGTAAAAAATTGAGACCCATTCGTTGGTCCGGACGGACGCTTTATCTTTTAGAGCAGCGACTCTTGCCGTTCCGTGAAAAATGGGTCAAATGCGACTCGGTGGAAAAAGTCGCGAAGGCGATCGAGGATATGACGGTAAGAGGAGCCCCTGCGATCGGTATCACGGCGGCTTATGGAGTCGCGCTGGCGGCGATACACGCCAAGGCTAAGACATCCATGGCTTTTAAAATAGTAGTGAAGAGAGCTGTTGAGCGTCTTCGTAAGACCCGGCCTACGGCTGTGAATCTTTTCTGGGCTTTGGACCGTATGGACGCCAAGCTAAAAGTGGTTCGAGCACTTCCGGTTAAAACTCAAAAGCAGGATCTGGCAAAAGAGGCCGTGAATATTCATGTCGAAGACCAGGCTTTGTGCGCTAAGTTGGGTCAATATGGCGCCAAACTTTTGTCCAATGCTCGTAATGTTTTAACTCATTGCAATACCGGAGCGTTGGCGACCGGCGGTGATGGAACGGCTTTAGCCGCGATCACTGAGGCGGCGAAAAAAAATAGAAAGCTACATATTTGGGTCGATGAGACGAGGCCTTATCTGCAAGGGGCGCGCTTAACCGCTTATGAAGTAGCTCATGCAGGAATTAACTTTCATTTGATCACCGATAATATGTCGGCTTTTTTAATGAAACAAAAAAAGGTCGACGCCATTATTGTAGGAGCTGATCGTATTGTGGCGAATGGAGATACGGCTAATAAAATAGGCACTTACGCATTGGCGGTTTTGGCAAGGGCGCATGGGATACCGTTTTATGTTTCGGCTCCTACAACAACACTCGACTTAACTAAAAAGACGGGGAATGAGATTGTGATTGAACGAAGAAATTCAAAAGAAGTAACCCACCCTCACGGAGTCGCTATCGCGAAAGAAGAATATCCGGTTTATAATCCAGCCTTTGACGTGACGCCGGGTTTTTTAATTACTGCGATTGTGTTAGAGACGGGTATTTGTCGTCCTTCGTATAAAAAATCTCTTCGAGCTGCGTTAAACAAAAGTAAGGTTTCATAATGAATTTAGATGACTCAAAAGAAAAGTCTTTTACGGATGATCGCTATTGTCTTTGTTGCGGTGAAAAGAATCCTATGGGTTTCAAAATGAAATTTTGTTTTGAGGGTAATAAGCTTCTTTCTGAAACGGTGATCCCCAAGGAATACCAGGGGTTTAATGACGTGGTTCATGGTGGAATTTTGGGAACCCTTTTGGACGAGCTTATGGTGAATCTCTATTGGTTAAAGGGTGAAAAAGCGGTGACCGTCGAATATCAAGTTCGTCTAAAGGCACCTTGTCCGACCAATCAAAAGGTTTTGCTGTCCGCATGGCCTGTTGAGGTCAAGCGCAATTTGCATTTTGCGGCATCGGAAGCTCATTTAGAAGATGGTACTTTAGTTGCCGAAGCTACAGCAAAATGCATGAAAATAGTGTAATGCTGTTGCGGTAAAGATTTTTTCTGTTAGACTGAGGCTGAAAAGTCGAGATTTTCATTTACTAGAGACACTTTAATTAACCTGGAGGATTTTCGAATGCCTTGTGGTAAAAAACGTCATCGTCAAAAGATAAAGACTCATAAGCGCA
>CAYXYA010000275.1:0-3409 GCA_964469185.1 uncultured bacterium
TGACGGAGCGGCGTATCCCCGCGAGCGTAAAAGCCATTCAGGGCGACCGCTGGGACTATCCCGCCTTTGAAAAGCAAATGAAGGACCACACTTTCGACGCGGTCATCGACATGGTGGCTTACGCGCCGGACAACGCCGATTCCATCTTGCGGGCCTTTACGGGCAGAGTGAAACAGATCGTCGTTTGCTCCACGGTTTGCGTGTATGGCGGACCGATGACCAAACTTCCGGCGACGGACGACGAACCCCACCGCTCCGTTACCGATTACGGGCGCAATAAATCGAAGATCGAAGCCACATTACTGGGCGCCAACGGCAAGAACGGTCTTAACACGACTGTACTTCGTCCTTCTTTCACCACGGGTGAGGGCGCGACGGCTTCCGGTTTATTGTTCGATGACAGTCTGGCCAACCGCTTGAGGCAAGGGTTACCCGTCATCATGCAAAACGACGGCAAAGCCGCCTGGGCAATCGCCCACGTGTCGGATGTGGCTCGTGGTTTTGTGAACTGGCTTTTAAATCCCAAAGCCTATGGCCAGGCCTATCACTTGACAAGCGATGAACATACGACTTGGAACGGCATCTTTGAGACGCTAGCGAAAGCGGTGGGCGGAAAATACAAACCCGTTAATATCCCCGCTGATTGGCTTTATTCGGTAGTTCCCCGCAGAAGTATCGGAGTGAAATTTATTTACCAATACCCGTCCATCTTTGACAACTCCAAGGCAGCAAAGGATTTGGGATTCAAAACGACCATTCCTCTTGTGGAAATTTTCCGCCGTCAGGTTGCCTGGATGGAAAAAGTTGGGAAGTTGAAGACGGTTCAACAGGAACCTTTTGAGGATTTGATGATCGAGGCTTTTCAAAAAGGTCTAAAACCCCAATTGCCGGAGGGAATGGATTTCAATCCCTGGGGCAACGAAACCACCAACTAATCAAGCCTGAATCAATCCCATTAACCACCAAGACACAAAGGACACCAAGAAGGATATTTTTTGATCCCATCAAAAATAATTTTTATAGGGTTGATGTTGATATTGGGTTTAGTTGGTTGTAGCCGGAACCAACAAGACCAGCCTATCGTCCTGCGTTGGTCCAGCTGGGGTGACGCGGCGGGAACCAATATCCTTCAGGCATCGGTGGAGGGATTCAAGAAAGCCCATCCCGGTGTGGAAGTTCAGTTAGAGCGGACACCTTTCGAAGAATACATGCCTAAAATTCTCACTCAATATTCCGCTGGTCTCGCCCCTGATGTCATCGCGGTGAACTGCGACCAACTGGCGGCCTTCGCTTCCCGCGGAGTGATCGTCGATCTTAAACCCTACGTGGAAAAAGACCCTTCGGTCAACTTAAAGGATTATTTTCCCGAAGCCATCGACCGCTACACCGTGAACGGCGCTTTGACTGCGCTCCCCAGCGACCTTTCTCCCGTCAATGTTATTTACTACAACAAGAAAAAATTCGATCATGCCGGATTGCCTTATCCCAAGAACGATTGGACTTATCTTCAGTTCCTTGAGACTGCTAAAAAGCTTACGTTGAAAGACTCGACAGGAAAAACTGTTCAATATGGTTTTGGGGATGAATGGCCCATCTGGGAAGCTTGGGTCTACACTTTTGGCGGCGAGTTAGTGGATAACGTTAAAAAGCCGACCCGCTGTACTCTGGATACGCCTCAAGCCATCGCCGGCATCCAATTCCGCGCTGACCTCATTCTCAAGTATGGGGTCATGCCCGGCCCCGCGTTCATTACTGCTATGGGAGGATTAGGGAACAACGATCTCTTCATTAGCGGAAAAGTGGCTTTGTATCTGAGCGGTATTTGGCAAACACCCGCTTTCCGTCAGATCACCAACTTTGATTGGGACGTCGTGGAATTTCCCGTCGGGCCTCATGGCCGTCGGGGGTTCACTATTGACGGCGCGGGCTATGCAATTTTAAAAACCTCCAAGCACCCCGAGTTGGCTTATGAGTTGGTGAAGTACTTGACCGGAGAAGAGGGACAAAAATTCGTCGCGGCATCGGGGTTGGCCCAGCCAGCCCGTTGGAAAATAGCGAAGTCGAAGATCTTCCTGGATGGGAAGAAGCCTGAGTCGAAAGGGTTCTTGATGGGCTCGGCCAAGTACGGGCACTTTTTGCCTTTTGACCCCAATGCGGCGGAATGGACCGGCCGAGTGGTTCAAGCCCTGGACCGGGTTTGGAACGGGACCGAGACCCCGGAGCAGGCTTTAAAGAAGGTGACCTCGGAGGTTAATAGGAAGTTTTTTAGCCTGTCCCATCCAAAATGAAAGTAAATGAACAGGAACTAGATAGTAATTAGACATCGTTTCTTTCTTGCCCTGATACCCTTCAGTTGAATGGGTGACCTTAAGGTGAAGCACAAGTTTTTTAGTGAACCTGGAAAAGCTCAGTGAAATAAGCAGTTTGCGCTCTTGTTTTTTGATCCGTGGAAGCGCTTTTATTGTTGAAATAGTGATAACATTCAAACGTTTGCATGTATTCCAATTTGGGTTATAACCGTCCTTCGGGTTTCGTGGACAAGAGGTTTTAATTTGCGCCAGAAAAATTTAAATCGATTTAAGTTTGCGCCGCTTTCTCTTCTATTCCTTTCCCTCACTTACTTGGCGTTTATCCTTCTGCCCGGCAGAGCCACGGCCATGGGTGGATCAGTTCCTGCTGGTCTGAAGTGCACCTTCATGCTCGGGAACCAAAACGATGATTCCGCGACCCAAATGAACTGGTTCACCGCCAGCGCACCCTGGGACATCCGTTACCAATATCTTTCCGGAGGTGTGAATACGGGAAGCTTGGGCAACAGCCAGTGGCGAGATGATTGGGGCAGTCCGAATTACGCGCTTAATTACGCGAACTCTAGTTCGACCATGAACGCGATCCCCGTTTTTACCTACTATCAGATATATGGTTCGGATCCAGGTGGATACGGCATCGAGATCGACTCGGAAATATTGAACCTTCAAACCGCCGCGACGATGAACAAGTATTACGCCGATTTCAAAGCTTTGATGCAGCAGTGCAAGACTTTCAATAAACCCGTCATCATCCATTTGGAGCCTGATTTTTGGGGCAATATGGCGATCTATTGCAACACCACTTATGGCAATTACAACGCGGCTAACATTCCGGTTTCCGTAGCCGGTTCCGGTCACGCCGACGCTGTGGGTTACGCGAACAACCTTCAGGGATTCGCTCAGCTTCTTATCCATCTCAGGGACACTTATGGCGGGGCCCAGACTTACCTTGCCTATCATTTTTCCCACTGGGTCAACAATGATATGTATTACCAAAACATTACACAAGCCCAGATCGACTCGGATATTACTAACGTGGTGATGCCGTTTTTGAATACCTGCTCGACACCCAAGAAGTTTGATCTTTTTTTCAGCGATCC
>CAYXYA010000276.1:0-3393 GCA_964469185.1 uncultured bacterium
TGTGATCGTGATCGTTTTTTCTCTTCGTTTCGAGCTGCAGCCGGACCATGTCGAAATCGGCGGCTCCGCGGCCCTTGGGGAGGAACTGTTTTTCCATATCGGCCAAAAGACCCAGATCGCCCGCATCTCCAAAAAACCCCAGGGCTTCTAAGGCCCGTTTGTTGAGGTATTGTGGGTGGTCTCTCAATGCGTTCCTCGCGATCTCGTGCCCGCTACTATCGCCCAGGATCGCCAAAGCCTCTGCCGCATCCAACTGCAGGAAAGACATCCTGTTCGTGAGGTAACTCTTGAAGGTGGGGATCAATTCCTTGCCTCCTAATTTCGCCAGAAGCACCATGGCCTTGCCGGATTCCGTGTAATGGTCGCTCCTCATGTACTCGATCAAGCCCGGTTTGGCGGCGGGGTCCTGAAGCTCTTCCAGGTCCCTCATCACCCACTCGGGGACATGTTTGGGAGAGTCGCTCGAGGGTTCTCCCAACCAGGAAACAAGTGTGAGAGTCGCTTCCTTAACTCCCATTTGGGAGAGGACCCGGGCCGCTTCGGTCTGCACATGCGAGTTTGGATCCTGCAGCAAGGCCATCAAGAGGGACCTGACTTCGGGATCGGAACCCCGAAAAAAAAGCTCGTAGCCGGCGTTATCGCGGGCGTGATATTCCTCGGTTGTTTTGGGATCGGCTTTCATGGCCGCGATCAATTGCGCATTGGTCCATTTCGCGCAAGGGTCCTCCACCGGTTTGAAGACCTGCTGAGCCCAGGCCCCGTTCGCCAAGGCCCAAAAAAGGGAACTCACCATCCACACAAATAAAGCGCTGGGTCTCATCCTCAACCTCCCGGATAGGATTCCAAATTTTGGTCATTATAAGCTCGGGGCGGTCCCCGGAAATTTGTTTTCTTCGGGCGATTATTGGATAATCCATGCACTCTAGGAAGTGTCCATGGGAAAAAACCTGTTGTTCCTATCCTTATTCGCCTTTTTCCTTTTCGTACCCCTGTCTGGACGGGCTTATTACTTATGGGACGCCGAGAAGTCCGACTTGTATGTCGTCGATCACTATCTTCATCCATTCAATGGAAGCGAATCAGGTGAATTGGCGGTCGAACTCCTCATCCGCGGTCCCCGGCCGGGCGTCATCAAGGCTCTCTGCGACGCTTTGCGGGAGAACGACCCGCGATCCCTCTTCGTCGCCCCGGAAATGATCGTCCGGCTCCAAATCCGCGAGGCCGTCCCCTTCTTGGTGAAAGTCCTCCGGAGTGAAAAGAGCGACTATCGCATCCTTTCGAATACGATCGAAGCGTTGGGCCATCTGGGCGGCCCTCAAGCAGTCAAAGCCTTGGAGGCTTACTATAAAAAGGGGCTCGACCTCCCATCACCTCGCCGAAGCGGCGGTTTACGGTTGGAAGCTTTGCGGGCCCTGGGAAGCCTCAAGGTCGAGAAATATAGGAAGGTCCTGAAAAAGGAAGCTGCTGCCGCAGAAGGCGTGACGCAGGTGCGCCTTTACGATGCCCTGGCGAAAATGGGCGACCCTTCCATCCGCCAGGCCATCCTCGACCTTTTGACCCAAAGCAAGGATCCGAAGGTCATCGGCCCGGCGCTCAGTGTTCTAGCAAGGGTTGGAAAACCGGAAGACCTAGCGGTCGTCGATCAAGCCCAAGAAGTCCCACGGGTGGACTACGAATCTGATATCGCCCTAGAGCTTATCCGATGTCAATTAGGGATGATGGCCATGACCAACGCGGAAAAGGTGAAGAAGTTGGAGGCGTATTTCCAAACCCCCGACCAAGCACAACTCGTATGGGCCATCGACCGTTTGGGAGAACTAGGCACACCCGAGGCCTTAGCGGTGCTGGAACTGCACTTGAACGATCCCGGTATGGGCAATTCTAAACTCGAGATCTTGACCGTTTTCCGTAGGAACGGGAAGCGGATCGACCGCGTCCTTCGAAAAGAATCGCAATTGTTGAAGGTCCGGTGAAGGGCCCGCACAACTACGAAACAACAGTTGGGACGGAGGCTGTTATTTTCTTCCCTTGCCATCGCGACGGTCATTTTTCTTATCCTTCGCTGCCTTTGGGTCGTAACCCGCGAAACGGTTCCATCCGCCTGGCGTTTTTCCATCCGTTTTCGGAAGTTCACCGGTAAAAACTACGGCTGGCTTTGGCGCTGGTTTGGCGACTACGACCGGAGCGGCTGCGACTGGCGCTGGCGCGGCGGTCTCGACTGGAGTAACTGACTCAACCGGAGTAGCTGGTACTGCTTCCGCGACCGGCGCCGATTCATTAACGGTGCTATTCAAATTTTCCATTCTTTTTTCCTTTTAGCCATGAGGTCCTCGAAGGGTTGGTCTCATTGACCTTGATATTGCAAAACGGCGTATACGTTAGCATTAAAGGCGAAAATAGATAGGAATTCTTGCGGGAAAACGGCGAAGGGCGTTTAATTTGCCCGCCCCTGGGGTGAACCTACAAGGTGAGCCACACGATTTGGATGTGCCCGATCGTCTCATAAACAATCGGGCGTCCTGCGCCGAACTCACAATGTGAGGCGCAAGGTTTGGTCGCTACCGTTTCGACAGAAACGGTAGCAAAAACTAACAATAATCTTCGTTGTAAAGAGCCTGCCGTGCGCGACCAAAGGGAGTCGAAGCCGTTTACACCTTTTAGGAAAAGTTGGGTCCAAAGGTTAATGCTGGGCGGATGGTGAGGACCTCGACTGAGCTCGGTCGAAGTCTAAGCAGATTGGATCGAATCACTGACTCTATTTTTTCTATGCATGGGTCATTTCGGCTTTTTTGCGCAGCCTTTTCACCGACTCCACTTTGATCCTAAAACCAAAGCCATGCACGATCCCCTCAACGGTCGAATAAGCTGGGTCCTTCTTTCCAGAAAGTACCTTATAGAGATTTTGGCGGTTTAGGCCGCTATTTTTGGCAAGTCTTGTCACACCACCCATAGCCTCCGTCACATGACGGAACATCCCGAGAGCGATCCTCCCATCTTCTTCATTCAACGCCTCGTTCAAATAACCTTCCCGGAATTTTTCGTTCTTTCGAAGCAGATCGATCAAATGTTGGTCAAAATTCGCCGCACCTTTCATTTCAAACCTCCCTTATTCCGTCTCTTGAAATCTCTCCAAAACTTGACAGCTGCTTCGATATCCTTCGGTTGTGTCCTTTTACTTCCACCCAAAAGCAAAAGAACGATCGTTTGACCGGAAAAAGCGAAATAGATCCGGTAACCAGGACCAAAATTCATGACCAATTCCCAAACACCTTCACATCCAGACAGCAACTTTGCATTGCTGAAATTACCTTGTCTGATTCTCTCCAAGTATTTTGATATTTTGAAGCTTGTCGCTATGTCTGATGTGACCAAGAGGTCGAACCATTCCCTAAA
>CAYXYA010000277.1:0-3386 GCA_964469185.1 uncultured bacterium
GATCAACGCGCCAATCCACGCCAATGACGTTGGCGCCGGTCTTTTTGAGCATGGGAAAGAAGGGATGGGTCTCCGTGCCGAAGTAGATGACCGGCACTGGCTTTAAACCGCCGATGAGCGATTGGATATAAGGAAGGGCGTAGCGTTTGAATTCCTCCGGCGTCAGGATGCCGACCCAGGAATCAAAAAGCTGGATGGCCTGGGCGCCCGCGTCGATCTGGCCGTTCAAATAAGAAGTCGTGGCCGCGACCAGACGCTTCATGAGCTCATCCCAAACGCCGAAATCGCCCTTCATGATCTCACGGGTATGGATGTAGTCCTTCGAACCGCCGCCCTCGATCAAGTAGGAAGCCAGGGTGAAAGGCGCTCCCGCGAAGCCGATGAGAGGGATATGGGGTTGTAACTTTTGGCGGATCAGACGCACGGCGTCCATGACGTAGCTCAGGTCCTTCGGGCCGTTGACGTCACGCAGCCTGTCCAGGTCTGCCGGGCTTCGGAAAGGGTCGCTGATGACCGGACCGCCATGGTCAGCGAATTCCAGATGGAATCCCAGGGGCTCCGAGATCAAAAGAATGTCCGCGAAGAGAATGGCGGCGTCCACGCCCAAAACTTCCTGCGCTTTGACGGTGACTTCAGCGGCCAGGTCGGGTCTTTTGCAAAGGGTCAAGAAGGATACGGTGGACCGGATGGCCTGGTACTCGGGCAGATAACGTCCGGCCTGGCGCATGATCCAGATCGGTGTGCGGGAGGTTTTCTCTTTCCGGCAGGCTTTCAGGAAGGGACTTTCTTGAAGGGAGTGGACAGTCTCTTTCCGAGCGGGCTTCGCGATCTGTGCATGGCCTGTGGTGAGCTTTGTCGAACCACCCGAGTTTTTCTTTTCATAGATGGCCCGGCTTTTTTCAGCGGCGTCTTTCACCAGAAAGCCCATCTTGGAATGTTCCGGTTCCAGGTCCGGTTCGATGCCGCAAGTTTTCAAGGTCTCTGAGGCGATGGGGCCGATGGAAGCCACGACGACCCGTAAGAAAGCCTCCCTCAAGGCCTCCTCCAAACCCAATCCCTTGGCGACCTCAAGGACGTTGTGGATCTGGTTGCCGCTGGTAAAGAGGACCACGTGCACTTCGTCATGAATGATGGATTTGATCAGGGCCTCCAGCGGTTTGGTGTCCTCCGGCAAAGCCCAGCGGTAGACCGGCACGCTGGTGACTTCTTTTGCGCCGGCATCGCGGAGAGCCTGCATGAACTCCGGATTCGTCACGCCGTATTCCTGCACGGCGATCCTTTTGCCCTTGATGACCTGATACTCCTCGAGTTTGGCCAGGACTTCCCGCCAGGTGTTGGGTTCCGGCGCCGTCATTTTCGGTTTGAGATGGTAGTCCGTCAGGGCCTTCACGGACTTAGGCCCGCGCGCGATGACCGTGGAGCGTTTGAAGACTTTCTCGATATGGCTGTGAGGATGTTTTTTTTCCAGGATCTGAAAAAGGGTGCGGGTCCCCACGCCGGTCATGAGAACGACCACCTCGAAATAACCGCCCTGGAGCATGTCGAAAAAATCAAAGACTTGTTTATTCTCGGTCAGGGGGATCTCGCGCATGGAAGGAGCGACAATAGGTTTGCCGCCGTTGCGGGTGATGAGGTCGCGCATTTCGCGGTCCATACGGCTCTCGAAAGCGCCGACGGTCAGGCCGCCGAATCCCATCTTTTCAATTTCACGTGCGGTGGAACTCAAAGTTTTTTCCTTCTTATCCGCCTTTGCGGAAAATGCTGGTTTTATGATCGCAATGGAAATTTCCGCTTCGGCGGATTTCGCGTATAGAGAATTATCTCCCGAAGCTCTCGATGAAAGTCGATGGCGAAGGGAGACGGAGCCTCAAAGGTTTGTCTATGAGGCTCCATTGTGAGCCTAAAAAGGCCGAAACCCCATATATGGGGTGCAGTATAAAAGTCAGTATGGAGGAAATCCACTAACTCTAGATATAAATGGACTGGGTGGAGTATCCTAGTACTTCAATTTACGTTCAGGGTCTAAAGGGGTTGGATATGCCGTTCAAAATTCGTATCGGTGATGAAGTCTTGAATTCGGGTGAGAATCTGGTGGGGATCGTGATGGAAGAATATTCCGATTCTTATCTGGTGAATATCACGACCGAGGATCTTTCGAAAGTCTGGCATAAAACGGATTCCACTGGATGGCGTCAAACCAAGTTCAACAAAACGATCGACACCTCCGACAAAAAAGCCGCCGAGAAGAGCCACAAGTCCCAGGCGACCAGCACTCCCATTCTCTACCGCAAAGTTCCTAAACGCCGCGACAATTAACACTAGCTTTTTTCTGTTTCAAACTTTTGACCCCCAATGAAAATTGGGGGTTTTTTATTTTTTGGGCGGTTCCAGCAATTTAATATCCACGTGATAATCCAATAGGGTCAAGGCGTCCGATCCCCTAAAAGTTCCGGACACCGCCGCCGCGTCCTGGGGCGTGGGTCCCGCCGCTATCGCCACGTGATGATCCGCCACCGCCAATCCCATACTCGGGTCGTAGCCCCTCCAGCCCGCGCCGGGCAAATAGACTTCCGCCCAGGCATGCAGTTCGTGGCTGTCCCTCGCCCCGGGTTTATACTTGTAACCGCTCACGAACCTCGCCGCCAACCCCACCGCGCGGCAAATATCGATGAAAAGGACCGACAGATCCCGGCAGGCGCCTTCTTTGCGGCGCAGGGTTTTGTTGGGTGTCAGGGGGTCGCCCACCGCGCGGATGGTTTGCTGGATGTTCCGGTGGATGTGGTCGGTCATGTGGTAGAGGAAGTTCAATGTGTTGTCATCGCTCTCACTTAAGAGGGTTTGCGCTAACTCATCCACCGCCGCGTCCGGGTGCTGGCGGTGCAGATAAGGCGCCAGGTTGAGTTTGTTCTCGGTGTTGTATTTGGCGGGAAGCTTTAACGTTTGCGGATCAGTGATCAAATAGTTGAAGGGATTTCCCAGGATCGTTTGGATCTTAAAGTGCGTCTTGATGACCAGGCTGTTTTGTTTGTCCGTGAACCAAAGCTCGGTCTGGTGGTTATTGAAGACGTCCAGAGAATCTGAACGGCCCACGGGAACAGGGGTGGCCGTCAATTCGAACGTCTCCAGCTTTTGGCTGAAATCATCGCGGGGCCGTAAGCGCACGACATTAGGTTCCAGAAAAATTTCTTTGCTGTAGGTGTATTTCAGTTGGTGCTTGATCTCAAAGAGCATTCGAACCTCGAGTCTTATTTCTTCGGTAATTTTCCCAGCGCGGCTTTAGCCCAATCCGCCGGACAGAGCTCCACGGTCTCACGGACCCGGCTTTTCCACCTATCGGTCACGGCCGACAGATCCTCGCGTTCATAACGGGTTTCAGTCATGTGAAA
>CAYXYA010000278.1:0-3382 GCA_964469185.1 uncultured bacterium
CGATCTTACAAAACCCCCTAGATGGATGAGGGCTAGAGAGGGAAGGGGCAAAAAAGAAAGCTGTTGGCTTTTGTTGAGATGGGTCTCCCAATGACAAATAGAAAAGGCGAATCCTCACTATGACAACTCCCCAACAACCATCCCGATGTCCCCGTTGCGACCAACCCTTGAACGGCACGGAGCAGGTCTGCCCCGGTTGTCATCGTCCTCTGGCTAAACCCGGAGCATCAGCTGGCATCCTAGCGAAGCCTGTTCCCTGCCCCATCTGTAAGATCCCTCTCTATCCCGCGGCCCTGGAAACTCACGAGGTCCTTCACTGTGCCGAGTGCGAAGGTTTGGGTGTCCGGCGGGAAGTGATGATGAAACTCCAGCCCCAGGGAAAGAAAGAGATCCAGATCGGCGCTGAGGAGAAAGCCCACAAGACGCCACCCTTCTTCGAGCCTCGTCAGAAACCCCCTTTCCTCATCTGCCCTTTTTGCTCCAAACGCATGGCAGCGGTGAAACTGGGGAAAACAGAGCTGGATCAATGCGAGAAATGCGGTGGGATCTGGCTGGAAGGGCCCAAGCTGGGAGCACTGCAGGACATCATCGGGCCTTATAAGTGGAAGGCGATCAAGTAAAAAACTTGGTTAGGCTGGTTCGCTTCCGTTTTCATCAAGCCACTTCAACCTGGAATCCGCAGCCGCCGAGACCGGCATTCAAAAAAAACCAATAAAAAACCCCGGTGCCCCTTAGGCGGCCAGGGTCCTTTCGGAAGGTTCTTCTTCGTTGCTCTGTTTTGACGCTCTGAGGAGCGTCTTGAGTGACCTTCCAACCGTAGCTACAGTTCTTACCTATTTCTTCGGAACAAATCGGGATTAAATCAAGTGGCCAATAAAAAAAGAACGACAGAGATCCAAAGAATGTTTTTTTGTCTTTTTTCATAAATCACGCAAAAAAGAAAACTGAAAAATATTTCAAACGCATAATGTCGGGCAATCAGGGAATATTCAAAAAGGACAAAATATCCAAAAACAAATAATACTTTTTGAAGTTTAGAAAATGGAGAAAAACGAAGGAACAAATAAACAAACCCAGAAGCGATGATAAAATTGAACACCTGCATTATCAAAGGGTCATGCCACAAGCGGGAAAGAAAGAACGTAAAAATATACAAAAGCATTGGATGGGGTTCGAAGCGGGTATTTTGGTAAAGATCGGCTAAATTACGGGACCCTTCTGCGATAAGCCAAGGTTGATATTCGTCCCTCCAAGGGGCGTGGTGAAATACTCCGATCAATCCGATTACAAAATAAATCAACGTAAGAAATATTGAAAAACGAGAATCATTAAGCGCTAACAGCGGAACAGATTGTTTGTTATCGATCATCCATTTCACTTTCGATATCGGAAATTAAAATAATTAAATTCTCGTTTTCTGAACAGTTTTTTCAAACTCCACTTTGTGGCTGGCCTTCATGGATACTTATCGATCTCTATAATTCAGAGGTTTCCCACTTAGTTCCCCGCAAATTCCCCTTTTCATTAATTTTATAATTCGCCTATTTTTTCGGCAATCAGTTTCGATTCACAAACAAAGTTCAGCCCCAACCCGTCCGACAGATACCGAACTGCACCCGAGGCCATTTTGGGATTCCAGTTCAAATATTTCTTTAGTTTTTTCTTCATCCCAAATGAGACCATACTTTTTCCGCGATTCAAGTTTCCGAATAGCAGAGAGCAGATCTTCCTTTGTCAATTCCAAATAGTCTTTTGGCATCCCTTTTTTCTTTCACTTTGTTAAAGGAATCTATAAATAAATCGACTTAAAATTTTAACTTAAATCACCCGCATGAAGTAAAAATTAGGGTTGATTGATTTGAACTTACGCATACCTTAAGAAGCTAAAAAGCCTGTAATAAGTTATTTCAGCAACACACATAAAAGGTTTTATAAGGTGCGTTAAGTGTCATATCCGTGTCATTCGATGTCATTCAAACCCGCCTTTTACCCTCCCTGACCGTCTCTAACCACCAAAAATGGAAAAGGCCCTTACCCAATAAACTTCATCGGGTAAGAGCCTTAAAACCAGCTTGGAACAATGAATTTTGAAGCAAAAACAACCTTGGAGTTAGGGTAAAAAAATGGTGCCCGAGGTCGGACTTGAACCGACATGACCGTGAGGTCGATAGATTTTGAGTCTATTGCGTCTGCCAATTTCGCCACTCGGGCAGAGTGACCAACACCTCAGGGATGAGGCAAGGAAGCGTATTTTAAGGTAACCACTCCCAAAGTCAACCTTTCGATGCGCTGCCGCTTACTCAGGATATGGCTTTCCAAAATAGGTCTAGATCCTCAGGGAACGGGTCGTCCAGGGTCATCCGCTTTCCCGTTTCGGGATGGGTGAATTCCAACCCATTCGATGCGCTCCGCTTACTCAGGGCAGAGTTCCCAAAATTTTATTAAATCGCTTGGGAACGGATCTTCAAACACCAAGCGATCTCCTGTTGTTGGATGGGAAAACTCTAGCTTACACGCGTGAAGGGCCGTTCGTTTCAAATGAACCTTTTCTTTCAACCAATCGGTCCAACCCTCATCCAGGAACTTCAAAAAGGTCTCATCGGTTCCCGAGTAAAGTTTGTCCCCCACGATGGGAAATACCAGATTTTCCAAATGGACGCGGATCTGGTGCGTGCGGCCCGTCAAGGGTTTGGCTTCCACAAGCGAGAAATCGCCTTTCGTTCCCAAGCACTTGAACTCGGTCACCGAAGGTTTGCCATCGGGCGCAACTCCAAGTTTCATGCGAACCTTGCTTCCCTTCATGGGTCCAATGGGCGACTCACACCGCTGTTGCGCGGGTTTGAATTTCCCGAAAACGATGGCCTGGTAGGTCTTCTGAACCTCGCCATCCTCCCATTGCTTTATCAGAGGCTTGAGGTATTTCTTGTCCTTGACCAACAACAATAGCCCGCTGGTTTCCGAATCGAGCCGATGGACCAATTGAAAATCCTGGGCCTCGGGCCGGTCCTTGCGTAGCAGGTGCATCAGGGTATTTTGAAAGTAAACCCCAATGGCGTGGACAGGCAGGGGCGAGGGCTTGGACAGAACGAGGAGAGCGTCATCCTCATAGACCACCCGGTAATCCTTGTTCACCTCCGGCTCTTCCCAGGCCTCCGTGGTATAGGCCACCTCATCACCCGCCCTCAAGGGTTGATTTTCCGAGGGTTGGAGATCATTCACCTTCACCTGACCCAAACGGATACGGTCGAGCCATTCATCTTCGTTATGGTAGGAAAAGCGGTTACAGAGGAATTCCAGAAGGGTCTGGGAACTTTTATTATCGATGAGGGTCTTGAGAGTGATGGGTTCGGGTTTGGACCGAGGAACGTGCGGCATTCATTAA
>CAYXYA010000279.1:0-3381 GCA_964469185.1 uncultured bacterium
TCCTGAAACCCTAATAAAATTCTTGAAAGACGAGAAATGCGATCCTTCGCCTCTGTTAAACGGTGATTTTGTTGAAGGTGATTTAAACGAATATTACACTAATATTTGGGGTCGCAATCTCTCCAAAAGGTGGATGATGGATTTTACATTTTCCAACGGAAAACTCAAAAGTGTCAAAGTGTATCAGGCCTATCTAGGTCTTTGATGAGTTCAAAAACTTAAGGTGATGGGTGATGGTGGAAAAAATGATCGAAGACGTAGCCAGCGGATTTAATCGAAAATCCATATTTCTAATGATTTTGACAATTGGACTAGCGTCTTGGGTTACCTATGTCGAGGGTCTTCGCTCCGAAAGGAATAAAAAAGAACGAAGGTGGACACAGGAAACATTGACGGTCTACCTGACACGGCATGTTCCAATCGGATCTACTCCGAAGGTAGCGGTGGAATTTCTACACCAAGAAACGGGACGAGATCCAATAGCCACAGAAGAACTGGTGACGGATAATATTGAAGAGTATGAGGAGGATATCATTTTTCAACGCTATGTTTCGGAGCGCTGGCTTGTCGAGTTTCAATTTATCCATGGGAAAATGAAAAGCGTCAAGGTTTTGCCCTATACCCACCACGGCCTTGAGTCTCGAAAGCCTACATGGAGTTTTGAACACTCTTTTGGGTAATGATCGAATCCAAAAATTCAAGTTGGATAGAGACCGCGGACAGGGATAAAAAGATTCCTCACTCTGGAGATACGATCTTTTTATTACGATAGAAATGCTCATTTATTGCCACATGTAAACCTCCCTTTTTAAAGGATTGGCTCACTTGAAGCAGTCTTGTTTTCTCCATAAGTTCCACCACCAACCTTTTTATCCTGAAGCCGTAAGACTTGGGATAGATTAACAGGACGTTCAATATCTCCAGGAGGGATGACCATGGAAGAAAATGTGCCAATGAAGGGAAGAGGGCTTTTGATCGCTTTGGGGATCTTAGGCTTGGTCGCGGCCGTCGTCCTTTTGGGTTCGTATATTGTCGCGGGCATTTATAACACGTTGGTGGCCAAACAGCAGGCGGTCAAGGGCCAATGGGCCCAAGTGGAAACCGTTCTACAGAGGCGTTACGACCTTATTCCCAACTTAGTGAGCACGGTGAAGGGCTACGCCAAGCACGAAGCGGGCGTTTTGGAGGAAGTCACCCGTCTCAGGAGCCAATGGGGCGAAGCCAAGGCCCCCGCCGAGAAGATAAAGGCCTCCAACGAACTAGAAGGGGCGCTGGGCCGGCTCATGGTGGTCATGGAAAACTATCCCGACTTGAAGGCCAATGTGAATTTTTTGAAACTCCAGGACAAGCTGACTGGCACGGAAAACGGCATCGCCTCGGAGCGCATGACCTATAACGAGACCGTGAGGACTTACAACTTGGCGCTCCAGCAGTTTCCTTCCAACGTTTTTGCCGCGGCATTTGGTTTCAGGTCCGATGACAACTATTTCAAGTCCAAGGAAGAAGCCAAGGAACCACCTAAGGTGGAATTTTGACGGGTTTTAATCCGTCCAAAAGCTTCAGTAAAGGCTGATTTTTTTGCCCGAGGTGGATTTTGCCAATCGTTTTGATCACCAGCCTAATGGGCCGCACCTTGGTTATCGATTTCAATAGTAGTCGTAAAAATAACCTAATGTATAACAGGTGCGAAAATGCGCTTGTTCTCGTCATCACGTTTCTTGATGAAATAGGGAGGTGATTTTGACTCATGGCTAGAAGCATGATCCCTTTGTTGATTTATGCTTCCTTCATCGCGTTCTCCTTTTTCTTTTTCGGAGGCGCCGTCAAGGCACGGAGCTTCTTGATGATCATTTATTTGGGATTTGTATGTGGAGCCTTCATCTTCTTTTTGCCTGATTCAAACAAACCGCAGGAATTCTTTTGGGGGGATAGTTTTCCATACACGCCCATGGAATTAAAGGCGGCGACTTATATCTATAACGCCCTGGCGATTTTATTTTTTCAAATAGGCCTTCGTACCGATATAAAAAGTCATCCTGAAATTGATTTTAAATTTGATGGATTAAAGCGGGGTTTTGTGGCTGATTTTTGGGCGGGTTTTGGAGGAGGTCTTGTGGGCCGATTGTTGAGCGGTTTTCTGAGTATTTGGATAGCTCCATGGGGATGTGCCTTGCTCGCTTTTTTCATTGGTCTTGCCATCAGCCGCTATCTGGAACCTCTTATTTCTATTTCGAAGACAGTGTCGGGATTCCAGGGAGGCCTGATCGGCGCGGTTTTATCCGGGTCTATGGGGGTTTTCTTGGGTGCGTTTTTTGGAATTTTGTGGTGTTGGGTGATGCCCCTGATGATCCCAATTGGTGCTTTAGCCGGTTTGATTTGGGGAGCTTGGGTTGGTTTTACCAAGGGCCGTCGTATTGGGAAAGGCGGTTACGGAAAAGGCGGGGGAGAGGGGTTTGGAGGCGCGGCCCTTTCCGTGGGGAGTTTCGCGAAGAGTTTTCGATGGAGCGGTGGGTTTTCTGGCGGAGCCGGGGCGGCGGGAAGTTGGTGATGGAAAGGAACAGTAACTTTACATGAAGAAATTATCGTTTTATTTCCTGATTATTTTTTGTCTTTTGACTCCCGCTTTGGCTTCCGACGTGTCTGTAACTTCACTTTCTGATGCCATCCAGGAAAGCACAGCATTAACAAAGTTATTCTACTTAATTGTTGTAACGCCATTTCTGGCCATGTTTTTCTATTTGATGGGTTCGGCTATCAAGTCGCGCGACATCTTAGTTGCTTTTCTCTGGAGTTTATTCGGTCTGCTACTTCTTTTTCCATTTCTTCTTCCGGCCTATCTCCCTCAAACCATAGGGAGAAATCCGGACGAGGGCATCAATGCACTGGGCGACATGAGATGGACAGCCTATACATTCAATGTCCTTGCGATCTTATTTTTTAAGATCGGCCTCAATCCCCATGGCTTAAAAAAAGGTTTTGTGGCTGATTTTTGGGCAGGTTTGATTGGCGGTATAGTTGGTTGTTTTATTGGAATTGTTACAAGCAAGTTGTCACAGCCATTTTTTAGTCCCCTCGTGGTCGGATTTGGATCCGCCTTCATTAGTGTTATCGCGGGGATATTGTTGAGTCGGATCCTTGACCGATGGATGGGAAATTTCGTTACCCCGGTAGTTGCTTCCTTTACCGGAGCTTTGGTGGGAGGGATCATTTTAGGGTTGGGTTTTTCTTTTATTAGCATGTTGATTTTTGGTTCCTTAACACTACAACCAGGGATGGCTAAGCTTGGCCTTTTTTGCGGTTTAGGGTTTGGCGGGTACTGGGGGGCCCGTATCGGTAGCCGCATTGGGAAACAAGGTTATGGAAAAGGCGGGGGTGGGGGAT
>CAYXYA010000280.1:0-3380 GCA_964469185.1 uncultured bacterium
GAACATGGCGGCGTTTATCTCGACATCGCGTCCCGCCGTACCGCCGAAGACATCAATAAGAAGCTTCCTTCCATGTACCACCAGTTCAAACAACTGGCGGACGTAGATATCACCAAAGTTCCTATGGAAACAGGTCCCACCTGCCATTACATGATGGGCGGAGTGAAGGTGGACCCGGAAACCCAGATGTCGAACGTGCCCGGTCTTTTCGCCGCGGGCGAATGCGCCGCGGGGATGCACGGTTCCAACCGTCTGGGCGGGAACTCGCTTTCCGACCTGGTGGTCTTTGGAAAACTGGCGGGTGAGCACGCGGCGAACTACGCTAAGAAGATGAAAGATTTCCCGAAGGTGGACGAGTCAAAACTAGCCGGGTTGAACAAAGAAATGAACCAACCTTTCGAGAACCAGGGCGGGGAAGTTTCTTACAAGATCCTCGCGGACTTGCAGACCACGATGGAAAAGGGCGCGGGAATGTTCCGTGAGGAAGCCGCCATGGACCAGTGTTTGAAAGAACTTGAAGGCTTCAAAGACGACGTGAAGAAAGTCTCCGCTGAAGGCAACCGGATGTTCAATCCGGGTTGGCATGTGGCACTCGATCTGCGCAACATGCTGGCGGTCGCCGAGGCCATCGTGCGCGCGGCCAAGGAACGCAAGGAATCCCGCGGCGGGCATACCCGCACCGACTTCACGGGTTACTCCAAGGAATTTGCCAAGAAACGCGTCGTTGTCCGTCAGAAAGGCGGCAAGATGGAAGTGGCGAAGGAAGACCTTCCCCAGATCCCGAAAGAATTGGAAGAAGAATTGGTGACCGCGCATCTTCTGAAGCCGGAAATTCTTAAGCAACTCAGAGGCGAGGCCTAACGGCGGCGATAGGCTGGTAGCCTTATTTTGAAGGAGTTTTTAATGAGCAACGTTCACATGAGGGTCTACCGGGGCAACTCGGAAGGCGGGCAATTAAAGGATTACGAAGTCCAGGCCGAGGAAGGCATGGTCGTGCTGGATGTCATCCACAAGATCCAGGCCACGCAATCGTCCGACCTCGCCTGCCGCTGGAACTGCAAGGCCGGTAAATGCGGCTCCTGCTCCGCGGAGATCAACGGTCGGCCGCGCTTGATGTGCATGACCCGTATGAACGAGTTCAAGGAAGGTCAGACCATCACGGTCATGCCCATGAAAACCTTCCCTCTGATGAAAGACCTGGCGACCGACGTTTCATGGAACTACAAAGTCAATAAAACCATCCCGCCTTTTACTCCCAGAGAAGGGGCCGATTGGCATTGGGAACAGGAAGACGCGGACCGGGTCCAGGAATTCCGTAAATGTATCGAGTGCTTCCTCTGCCAGGATACCTGCCATGTTTTGCGCGACCATAACAAGATGGAGCAGTTCGCCGGCCCGCGTTTTTTTGTGCGTGTCGCCAGCCTGGAAATGCATCCCCTTGACGGTTTGGACCGCACTCAATTATTGAAGGACCAGCATGGTATCGGTCTTTGCAACATCACCAAATGCTGTACGGAAGTCTGTCCGGAGAGCATCCACATCACCGATAACGCCATCATTCCTTTGAAAGAACGGGTGGTGGACAAGTATTACGATCCTCTGAGGATCTTATGGAGCAAAGTGACGGGGAAATAGCTTTCGGCGATCGTTCAAAAGACCTTCGAAATCGGATCTTCCAATTTTCGAAGGTCTTTTTTTGTGCCCTCATAAAAAAAGCCTGAACGATCGTTCAGGCTTTTAATGCGTGTGCAAAACGAAACTTTATTACTAGCGCTTTTTCTTAGTCGCTTTTTTCTTCGCAGCTTTTTTCTTAGCCAAGGTTGACCTCCTTTGAACAGAGAAACCTAACTAGAAATCATCCTATCACGCCGCGAAAGAAGCCAAGATTAATACTTCGTCTTCGGATTTTATAGATCCGATGTTGATTGACATCGGAAGGTTTATGACTTCCGCCCTCGAAGGAGGTCTGGCGGTTTGGAGTTCAGTCATGGTAGCCTTTGAACGGTGGACAGCATCTCATCGGGCAGGATGTTTAAACGTGCAAAAACAAAAGACTTATCCTCTCAGCGTATGGCTCGCGCTTCTGTCCGTGTATCTGGTTTGGGGGTCCACTTACCTGGCCATCCGCTACGCTGTCGAGACCATCCCGCCTTTTCTCATGGCTGGCACCCGGTTCCTGATCTCGGGGTCCCTGCTTTATCTGTTCATACGCTCAAAAGGGGTAGCCCGGCCCTCCGCAATTCATTGGAGATCGGCCGCCATCATCGGGTTCTTTCTTTTGGTCCTGGGCAACGGAGGCGTTACCTGGGCGGAGCAACAGGTTCCCTCCGGCGTGGCGGCTCTCTTGATCGGCACGGTGCCGATCTGGATGGTGCTTCTTCAATGGCTGTGGGAAAAGAACGCCAGACCAGGATTGAAAACTTGGGCGGGTTTGGTCTTAGGCTTGGTCGGGATCGGTCTTTTGGTCTTTGCCAAACACGCCATCTCTGAGCGGTCGTTCGATCCTTTAGCCGGATTCCTTTTGGTGGGCACCTCGCTCGCCTGGTCCATCGGCTCGCTTTATGCCCGTTCAGCCGTTCTTCCCGCTTCCGCGCTCATGGCCACGGCCATCGAGATGATCGCGGGCGGAGGGGAACAATGCGTTGTCGCTTTTATTGGGGGCGAGCAAAATAAGATCCATTTTTCGGCGATGAGTCATAACTCTATCGAAGCTTGGGTTTATCTCACGCTCATCGGATCTTTGGTCGGTTTTACGTCCTACATTTGGGTCCTACAAAAGTCCACTCCAGCGCTGGCTTCCACCTACGCCTTTGTGAACCCGGTCATCGCTGTCTTTTTGGGATGGTTTTTCGCTGGGGAATCGGTGACTCCCGCTGTCTTCCTCGCGGCGGCTTTCATCGTGACCGCGGTGGTTCTCATCACCTTGGCCTCGAATAAAAAACTTATCCACACTAAGGTTTGATCACCAATACACTTTTACGCTCATACAACATCTGGTTCATCGGAGGGTAAAACGCCACAAGAAACATCGTAGGAAGATTTAGGCCCTTTTATTTAGGTTTATACCCCTTCCCCAATAAAGGTATAATATGTATTAATTAACGCGGGGTATGAGTTCATCCGTATTCCATTATTCAAATAAAAGAGGTATTTCAAGATATGTCACAAGCTGAAGCTCAAATTTTAGAGGCTCGGTTGGAGCCTCCAGCCATCCCCATCAGTAAAACCATCAATCGTACTTTCACAAAAGAAGAGGGAGTGGATTGGATCGGAAGCATCCCCTTCATGTTGGTCCATGTGGCTGGCGTTTGCGCCATCTTCACCGGCATCAGCTGGGCCGCGATTGGCATGTGTGTTTTCATGTATTACGCGCGTATGTT
>CAYXYA010000281.1:0-3364 GCA_964469185.1 uncultured bacterium
GATGGGATTATACTCCCTTTTGTTAAGACGAAAAAAGATGGCTTTTCGGGCCGTCTTTTTTTCATAAAACCTCGATAAATCAGCTCTTAATGAAAAGCGATGATAGTCCCGCTGCCGCGATCCGTGACATAGTAGTTCCCGTTGCCGTCCGTGGCGATACCGTCGGGATTGGATAATATCCCGGCGCCGAATTTCCCCACTTGCGTGCCGTTGGCATTGAACACCACCACCCAGCCATTGGAATAATCTACCGCGAAGACATTTCCGTTCACATCCGCCATCGCGTCCGATGGATAGGCCAGTTCGGGAGAAACGAATTGTTTGAGATAGGTTCCCGAAGCGCTGAATTCCGCGACGCGGTTATTGGCATAATCGGCGATAAAAAGATTTCCGTAGAGATCCAACTGAACATTATAAATATCGCCCAAGATCGCCGCGCTGGGGCCGGTTTGACCGAAACTACCGGTATAGGTATAGGTCGGGTTGGAAACCGTACCTCCAATGTGATACATGAAAACAGTACCCGGGTTCTCCTTAATGGCGTAAACCGTCCTCGTCTTGTCGTTCACCGCCACGGCATCGGAGTGGTAACCGCTCAATTGGGCGTTACCAAAGGTCGCCAGGTAGCCGCCCTGGGAGTTGAAGGCCACGATCTGACCATTATTCTGGTCACCCACATAGATATTGCCGGTCCCCCGGTCGCGGGAAACACCCCAGGGTCCATTGAAGGATTGGCCGCCATTGAAGGTGCTGATGGTCTTTACGGTGGTCCCCGACGCCGTCATTTCATAAAGGGTGTTCGTGTTATAGTCCGGCATCCATAAGTTACCGCTCACATCGATGATCTCAGCCGGATAATTGAAGGATCCGATCGTCGCGAAGGCGCTTAGCTTGTTGAAATTCATAACGAAGGGCGCGGCAGGCGAGGTATTGGTACAGCCCGACAAATGGATCGAGAAAACCCCCGCGAGAACAATAAAACAAAGCGCGCTTAAAAATTTACCGGCTGACTTCATAGACCCCTCCTGAAAATGAAACGGCAAGATAAGTTTACGACCCGCGTATCTTAACAAATAGCTCCATAGAAATGAGAAGGAACGTGCGAAAATAGCCGCCATGAAACCCAGCCATTCCCTGCCCATTGACGCTCTTATCTCCGATATTCTAAAAGGCTTGGAAAATAACAACTCCGCCGTCGTCGTCGCCCAACCCGGCGCGGGCAAGACCACCCGAGTACCACCCGCTTTGCTGAACACTTCCTTTACACGCGACAAGGAAATATGGGTCCTCCAACCCCGCCGTCTGGCCGCCAAACTCGCCGCCCTTTGGGTAGCGGAGGAGATGGGCGAGAAACCTGGCGAGCAAGTGGGTTATCAATTCCGCTTCGAAAAATGCGCGGGCCCCAAGACCCGTTTAAAGTTCATGACCGACGGCATGCTCTTGCCCCTGGCCAAGGAAGACCCGGAGTTCAAGAATGTCGCGGTAGTTATCTTGGATGAATTCCATGAGCGCAGTTTGGAACTGGACCTGAGCCTCGCCTGGCTGAGACGCCTGCAGTTAGGACCTCGGCCCGATCTGCGTTTGCTCGTCATGAGCGCGACCTTGGACTCGGACGCGCTTTCTACTTACCTTTCCGGATGCCCCGTTTTCAAAAGCGAAGGACGGGTCTTCCCTGTCGGCGTGGAATACCTTCCCTGCCCTGAGCAAAAGGACCTATCGCTCAAGGTCAAGTCCGCCGTGAAGCAGCTGGTCTCGCGAGGCATTCAAGGGACTACCCTCGTCTTTCTGCCGGGACTCTTCGAGATCAAACGCGCGGCCCAGGCTTTGGCCCAGAACCCCTTTGAGGTGCATAGCCTCTATGGAGGCTTATCAGTGGAGGAGCAGGAAAAGGCCCTGCGGCCTTCGCAAGGCAACAAAGTCATCCTCAGCACCAATGTAGCGGAGACCTCCCTGACCGTGCAGGGCGTGACCGCGGTGGTGGACTCAGGGCTGACCCGCCAGTCGCGAGTTTCCAATTGGTCGGGGCTTCAAAGCCTCGTGACCGTTCCCGCCAGCCAGGCCTCGGCGGCGCAAAGGGCGGGCCGCGCCGGACGCCTGCAAGCGGGCCTCTGTCTGCGCCTATATACCCAATATGATTTCGACCACCGCGCGGCTTTTGATTTGCCGGAGCTTTTACGCGCCGACCTCTCGCGGAGCGTGTTGGACTTATTGAGTTTGGGTCTTAAAAGTTTGGACAACTTCCCCTTCTTTTTAAAACCTCCTCCTGGCTCTTTGGAATCCGCTCATCTACTGCTCAAACGCCTGGGCGCCTTGGACAAGGCCGGTCAATTGACTCCCTTGGGCCGCCAGATGGCGCAACTGCCCGTCTCGCCCCGTCTCGCGAAATTCCTCGTTGAGGTAAAAACCTTGAGCCCTAAGGATCCCACGGTCCTACGCTGGGCCTGCCGATTGGCCTGCCTCATCAGCGAAGAGAGGCCCGGCGGCGAGGATGTGCTGGAGGAGCTTCGAAAATACCAACCCGACTATGACGCGCAAAAGCTGGAGGAAAAATTGGCCCGCTTGATGGAACTGGGTCAGGGGAGTTTGGATAAGAAGGGCTTGGACCAGGGCATCCTGGCGAAAGGTCTCTTGGCTGCCTTTCCGGACCGGGTGGCTCAAACACGAAGCGAGAAGAAGACGGAGCTTTTACTTTGCGAGGGCGGGACCGCCACTGCCAAGGACAGCGCCTTCGTAAGAGAGCACGAATATTTCGTCATCCTGGAAGCCCAGGAGATAGGCAAAGAGATGAAGACGCGCCTGGGCGACAGGGCGCGCACCCAGGCCACCATAAGGTCGATGTGCCCCATCGAGATGGACTGGCTCTTGGATCTTTTGCCCGAGGGGTTGGACGAGAAGCAGACCGTTCTGTGGAACGAGAAGGCTGAGCGCGTGGAAGGCTTTCAGCGGCTCAGTTATGGCCAACTGATACTGGATGAGAAGGTTTTGACCCCCAAGGACTTCGGCCCGGAAGCCCAGGCCCTTTTATTGAAAGAAGCTCTCGCCGCCGGTCCCTCCGCCTATTGCGACGAGGAGGAATTGGCTTCATTCTTGAACCGTGTTCGATTCACAGGCGAACGGACGAAGGACTTTCCCAAATTTTCACAGGACCTCTTGGAGGAAACCCTCGTGGAGCTGTGCAAGGACTCGCGCGGTTTTTCGGACTTGCGCTCGGCGGGATTCGTCGCCGCCCTGCGCCAGCGCTTGACCCCGAAGGAGCAGGGTCTTTTGGAAAAATTGGCCCCCTTGCAAGCAGCCCTTCCCAGCGGACGAAAGCTGACCCTGCATTACGACGAGGGCAAACCGCCCTGGGGCCAGTCGCGCATCC
>CAYXYA010000282.1:0-3359 GCA_964469185.1 uncultured bacterium
TATCTCATCACAATATTCCTGTATCGTCCGGTCGCTCGAGAACTTTCCCATCCGCGCCACGTTCATGATCGCCATCTCGGTCCACTTGGCCTCATCCTGATAAGCCTTCGATACTCTTTCCTGGCACTCCAAATAAGCGTCGAAATCGGCCAATAGCAGGTATTCATCCTGATTCATCAAGGAATCATAGATGGGTTTGAAAAGAGCCGTATTTTCCGGCGAGAAAAAACCGCTGCCGATAAGGTCCATCACGCCCTTCAACTCGGAGGACGCGTCATAAAAAGTTTTAGGGTTATACCCTTCCCCTTTGACTTTGGCCACTTCCTCGGCCTTGAGCCCGAAAATAAAAATGTTCTCGTCGCCCACTTCTTCTTTGATCTCGATGTTCGCGCCATCGAGCGTTCCGATGGTCAGGGCCCCGTTCAGGGCGAACTTCATGTTCCCCGTTCCCGAGGCTTCCTTGCCCGCGGTAGAGATCTGCTCGGACAGGTCCGAAGCGGGAATGATCTTCTCGGCAAGGGAGACCCGATAATTAGGCAGAAACACCACCATCAACTTGCCCTTGATCTCAGGGTCTTGGTTCACCACGTCCGCGATGGAATTGATGAACTTGATGATGAGTTTCGCCTGCTGATATCCGGGCGCCGCTTTTCCGCCGAAGAATACCGTGCGGGGAGTGAAGGCCGCGTTCGGATTGGCCTTGATGCGGTTATAAAGCGCGATGACGTGCAGGGCGTTGAGCAATTGACGTTTGTACTCGTGAAAGCGTTTGACCTGGACGTCGAACATGGACTTGGGGTCCACCACGATCCTCTGCTCGTCGGCGATGACACGCGCCATCGCTTCCTTATTCTCGTTCTTGACCGTGCGCCACTCGGCCTGGAATTTTTTGTCCCCAGCGAATTTTTCCAGTTTTTTCAGTTCCATAAGATCAGTGACCCATTTGTCCCCGATCCGCGAGGTGATCAGGTCCGAGAGTTCCGTGTTGCATTTACGAAGCCACCGGCGCTGGGTAATACCGTTCGTCTTGTTGTTGAACCGCGCGGGATACATCTCATAAAAATCGGCCACGACATTTTTCTTCAAAAGCTCGGTGTGAAGGGCCGAAACGCCGTTGATGGAATGACTGCCCACGATGGCCAGGTAGGCCATTCGGATATGGGGATCGCTTCCCTCCTCAAAGATGGACATCCGGCGCAAACGCTCCCCGTCATTCGGATAGCGGGCGGCCACTTCCTTCAGGAACCTCGAATTGATCTCCTGGATGATCTGCAAATGACGCGGGAATAGCTTCCCAAAAAGTGAGGTTTGCCACTTCTCCAGCGCCTCGGGCAAAAGCGTGTGATTGGTATAGGCGAAAACAGCCTTCGTTATTTCCCAAGCTTTTCCCCACTCCAATCCCTCCTCGTCCATCAGC
This sequence comes from uncultured bacterium, assembly GCA_964469185.1. GTDB lineage: Bacteria > Oederibacteriota > Muellerivitia > Muellerivitales > Muellerivitaceae > CAYXYA01. The sequence continues at coordinate 1,418 of CAYXYA010000282.1, forward strand.
ACCCGCATTAACTCCACCACTCCGATCGTGGGGTGGGTATCGTTCAGCTGGATGGCGGTGACCCGGGGTAGCTCGCTCATATCGCTGTGTTCCGTTTTGAAACGGCGTAAAATGTCCTGGATGGATGCCGAGACGAAGAAATATTGCTGTTTCAGACGCAGCTCGCGGCCCTCATAATTGTTGTCGTTCGGGTAAAGGATCTTGGAGATGGTCTCCGATTCCGTCTTCTTGGACGTGGCGGCGAAATAATTCCCTTTATTGAAGAAATCCAGGTCGAATTCCTCGGTCGCCCGCGCCGACCAAAGCCGTAAGTTATTGACTGTCTTATTGCCGTATCCCGGGATCGGCGTGTCGTAAGCCGTGGCCATCACGTCATCCGCGCTCACCCACTCCACCACCAGTTTGCCGGCGCGGTTCGTGCGCTGCGCGACCTGCCCGCCGAATTTGATGCGGTAGGTGTATTCGGGACGGGCGACTTCCCAGGGATTTTCCTGACGGAGCCACTCATCCGGCTCTTCCAGTTGATATCCGCGGACGATCTTCTGGCGAAAAATACCATAGTCATAGCGGATACCATACCCCGTGGTGGGGATCTCGAGGGTCGCCAGCGAATCCATGAAACAGGCCGCCAAACGCCCCAATCCTCCATTACCCAGCCCGGCGTCCGTCTCCACCTCACGGATCTCTTCCATATCCAGGCCCAACTTATCCAAAGCGTGCGCGACGTTGTTATAGACCTTCAAGTTGATGATGGAATTGCCGAGGGTCCTGCCGATCAGGAATTCAAGCGATAAATAATAGACCCGCTTCACTTTTTGTTCGTGGTAGGTCCGGTGGGTCTTCACCCAGTTCTCCACCAACCGGTCGCGGATAGCGAAGGAGATGGCTAAAAAACGGTCGTAAAGGGTCGCGGTCGAGGAAGATTTCACCAAACGGTACTTCAGTTTATCCGCAAAACTGGCCGCGAAATCCTCGGCTCTCAATCCAGTATGAGCCGCGAAATCCATCTCCCGCGCGTTCACGGTGGGTTTATTGCGGGGTTTGAGTGCCTTAGGTTTTTTAATAGCCATTCTTGACGGTCCTTTTAAGTGTTCAATTCTTTTGGTGTTTGTTTTCCAAAAAAGCTTTACTTGGTGCCCTTGGCGCCCTTCGTGGTTAATTTTCCGTTTTGTCCTTCACCTCGTATTCGGCGTCGATGGCCGAAGGGTCGATCTTTTTTCGTGAACTATATTGAGTCTCGAATATTTTTTTATGTTCATCCACAAGCTTAGAAGCGGGCAGTAAAGCCTTCACGATCGTGGCGCCAACGACCAACGCGATCAGGCCAATGGTCACCGTGAGCATAAAAGGGATCGCCAAGATCGCGGCCAAGACGATGACCGGCCCCAACCAACGCGGAACGTGGAACGACCTGACTTCCATTCGCATCATTCAATAGCTCCTGACCACACTGAAACGTCCGTGTATTTTCGTATAGTGGGTTGAATTTAACAACCAGGGAATTTCAAACTAAGTTGTCAAGATTGAAAATTTTCTATCCATTTACGGGAATTAACGGGACTTATATATTTAAATCCCTGAACAGCTTTCTTTTTTGCCCCTTCCATCTCAAGCCCTCATCCATCTACGGAGCTTTGGAATGTAGTTTCCGAGGACCTCTGTTTCGCTCCACCCATCCCCCAGTGGGGCCCTTTCGCTCACTTGAGAAGATCTCGGCTGGCCACTTGGCCCGGGGCTTTCGAAGAAAGGGGCATGGTGTTTTTTTAGACTTAAATCTTTAAAAACCCCAGGCCCTCTCTGGCGACAGCCCCTACCAAAAGGTCGATCGAACCCAAAACACCTGAGCGCAAGGGTCCCATTGGGGAATGTGTGGAGCGGAACCAATACAGAAAAGTTCTTCTCAAGACCTCCGTGCCTCATGGCGGCTAGAGCCAGAGAGGGC
>CAYXYA010000283.1:0-3359 GCA_964469185.1 uncultured bacterium
GATCCAATATTACGAACTATCCCCTTTGCTCGCGAACCAGAACTTCAAGGATTTTTGGGACGAAGGCGCGCAGGTGCCTTACCTTGAGCGACTTGACGCCGATTTGACCATCTCTTACGACAATGCCAGGGATATCCAGATCAAATGTGAGTACGCCAAAAATAAAAAGTTAGCTGGAGTGATGATCTGGAATTTGGGTGCGGATATTGTAGGTAATCGCACGCCGCTTTTGGACACTGTGGCCCAGTCTTTTGGGGTGAAGCCGATGACTATGCCGGTGAGCGGCATGAAAAAAACCATCGGATCGTTCGGTGTCCAGGTCAAAACCGCCTATGACCAATTGGTCATGACGCATAGCAAGCTTGTTGCCGCCGGCAAAACGGATGCTGCCAAGGCGTCCGATCCGGGACCTGCGCCCAGTTTGAAAGTGTCTTCTTCCAAGGGCGCCAAAGTGCTTGCGAAAAAATTCACATCCTTGGCCACGCTTTTGGGCGTTTACAACCTGAAGATCCAGGACGCTCAGTCGGCTTTAGATTCCATTGCCGCGCCGGAAGTGAAGGGCGAATCGGTGGCGCCTGAAAAGGGCGGGAAGCTTTTGATGGATGATTTTGAGAAGGGCTTGGCGACCAACCTTTTGCAGGGCCGTTGGGAAACCGGGTGTGACCAAAACAATTTGGGAACGGTCTTGAATCCTAAACCTTTTAAGCCGTCCAAAGGTGGACATGACGGCACCGGAAGTTCCGCGGCTCATATTTGGGGGCATTATGGCAAGAGCCAGTCACCCTGGCCTTACGCGATGTTGTTGGGAATCTTGAAGGCCGACGGCGGCGCCGTCGATCTAAGCGTTTTTAAGACCGTGGAATTTTGGGTCAAGGGTGATGGAAAAACTTATTCGGTGATCTTGGGCCGCGCCGCGGTGCAGGATTCCTGTAATTTCCGTATGGATTTTAAAAGCACACCCGATTGGACCAAGGTGACTTTGAAACTCGCGGGACTCGCTCAGCCCTCTTGGGGAAAACAAGTTTCGTTTAAATCGAGCGACGCATTGAGTCTGGCTTTTTCCCCCGCGGCCAGTTTCAATAACGAGGACTTCGATCTTTGGGTGGATGATGTTTCCTTTGCGCGGTAATTCCAACATGATCTTTGCGGTATAATCCCGCCATGAAATCCTCTCCAAAAATCCGGATCGGTATTATCGGTTTAGGCCAGATCGCTCTAAAGGCTCACCTGCCCGGTTACAACAAAACCGCGGGATGCCAGATCACAGCCGTTCATTCCATGCGCGAGCAGCACGCCAAACAAGTCGCCATTCAATACGGTATCCCTCATATCTATAAAGACTGCGACCGTCTTTTGGAGTCCAAGGATGTAGACGCGGTTTCTATCTGCACTCCAAATTTCACTCACGCGCCCATCGCATTGAAGGCCATGAAGGCGGGAAAACATGTCTTGGTCGAAAAACCGATGGCCCTGAACCGGACTGAAGCCCTCGCGATGATCCAGGCCGCCAAAAAATATAAAAGAGTTTTGATGGTCCATCATAATATGCGTTTTGATCCGGCAGTTAGGACCGCGGAGAGGTTAATACGCAAAGGCGTTATCGGTGATGTTTTCGCCGCGAAAAGTACTTTGACGCATCGGGGTCCGCAAGCCTGGAGTCCAAAGGCGGATTGGTTTTTTGATAAACGAAAGTCGGGGGGCGGAGCCCTGATGGATTTGGGACCGCATGTTTTTGATAGTTTAGGATTTTTACTGAGCGACCAGGCCGTCATGGCGGGCGCGGTGGCCGCGACGGGAAAAGACGTTAAACTGGGAAGTGGAATGGCCATGACGCAGGGCGAAATTCATTGTTCTTGTCTTCTACGGTTCAAAAAAGGAGCTATTGCTACCATCACAGTGGGATGGGGTGACGCGAGGTATCACAATCGTTTTTATTTCTATGGCACGAAGGGGATCATGGCTTTGAATCTGGCGAAGGGAGATCCCATTACGGTCGAATTGCGGAACCAAGAGAGTCCTATTTTCCCGACTTTAGCCAAAGACAGTTTTTCGCCCTCGATCTACGAACATTTTATTGACTGTATCCGCAATAAAAGAATCCCTTGGTCTTCCGGTGAGGAAGGCTTGCGGACGGTAGAGCTGATTGAAATGGGGTATCGTTTGATCCGTCGGCCCGCCGCGACTATTTTTTAAAGACCTCTAATTTCTTTTTTTAGATAAGCTCCTTTTCGGACGAAACCTTGGGAACAGTCCTTGACACCCGTTAGGGGCAAACCTACACTTAAACTCACGAAGCAATGTGACTTTTTGTTACCTATTTATGACTTTGGAGGAAATTATGGGAGCCGCGACGCACACAACCGATTCGGATTTTAAAAAGGATGTTTTGGACTCAAAAGTCCCTGTTCTGGTGGATTTTTGGGCGGAATGGTGCGGGCCCTGCAAAATGATAGCGCCGATGTTGGATGAACTTGCCAAGGAATACGACGGTAAAGTGAAGATCGCTAAGCTCAATGTGGATGAGAATCAGCAGGTTTCATCCGAGTTCCATATTCGCAGTATCCCAACCTTACTCTTCTTCAAAAATGGACAATTGGTGAAACAGCTGGTCGGGGCGCATCCGAAAGCCAAGCTCGTTAGTGAGATCCAAGAAATTATAGAGAGCTAACGTGAAGATCTTTAAAACGAGCTCTTTTAAATACGCTTTGACCGCATTCGTGACCGTGATTTTCTTTGGCGTGGCTTTTTTGTCTTTTGGAAGCGATGCGGCGGATAAAAAGATGGTCGGCGTGTTGACCGGAGCGAATTTTAACAGCCAAGTTGAGCGGTCCGAAATACCGGTTTTCGTCGATATTTGGGCGACTTGGTGCGGTCCTTGCCGTACTTATGGACCTATCGTGGATGCGGTGGCAAAAATTTATCAAGGAAAGATCGCGTTCTTTCGTTTGGATGCCTCAAACCCCGCTAATCGAGAGATCATGAAAAAATACGAAGTGAACGCGATCCCCACGACTTTGATCTTTGTTCATGGCAAACTGGTCGACCAATGGGTCGGCTTGATAAGCAAAAAGGAAGTAAAGGCCGGGCTGCGAAAGTTACTGAAGTCCTATTCGAAGTCCGAGTCGAAGTCGTAGCTATCCTAAATTTGATTGTTTGTCTGTTTTTTGCCATAGTAATTCATTGACAGTTTTTCCTTATTTTTCTTATACTGCCTCGGTTTTTGGCTCTCTTTCCTTTGTTTTTTGGATCGAGGTTGTTCGACCTTCTTTTTTATTGTGAAAGGTTTTGAGTGAACTTTCAAAAGTTGATGGCCCTCATTGTTATTGCCTTGATCGGTTTATCCGTAATGGCTTTATTAC
>CAYXYA010000284.1:0-3325 GCA_964469185.1 uncultured bacterium
ACCAGCGTGGTCGTGACGGATACCTTACCCGCGAACGTGACCTTTAATTCATTCGTGAGTTCACCCGCTGGAACAACGACCTCGTTCGATGCCGCGACCGATCTGATCCAATGGACGCTGCCCTCGCCTCTGGCACCAGGTGTTTATCAATTGGTTTATCAAACCCGTGTGGATGATTTCGTGATGGCGAACGTTCCCGTGGTGAACAAGGCTCAGTTGACCTATCCGGGAGGATTGACTCTCAATTCCAACGTGCCGGTGACGGTGGTGGGGAACTACACTATTAAAGTCAATATTTATAACTCGGCGGGTGAAGTCGTGAAGACGATCACCATTCAAAATGTGTCGGTCCCAGTGGACAGCGTTACTTTGACCTCGCACACCATTACATCGCTCAGTGGGACAGGTAGCCAGGTGGACGCTTATTTCTTAGGCCACTTGATCGGTATCTGGAACGGCACCAGCCAATCGGGCACCCCTGTGACGAACGGCGAGTATCAGATCAAGATCGACAGTATCAGCTCGACCGGAACCGTCACATCAGTTTCCCAGAGCGTGGTGGTCAACCGCAGTATCTCGACGGTGAAGGTGAACATTTACAACGAGGCGGGAGAAGTGGTGCGCCATCTTTACAGTCTGGTGGACAATCCCATTGATTCGAGCATGACGGGTGTGAACCTGAGCACGAAGGTGATGAGTCCGGGTACGGCCAAGAGTGGGAACAACCCCAATAGTGTCCAGATCGTGGTTCAGGTCTCCAGCTCGCCCGTGACCTTGATGTGGGATGGAATGACGGATACGGGATCGACGGTAACGCCAGGCGTCTATCAGATCGAGGTTCATTGGAGCGACGGGGCCGGCCAGAACACGGATATCTCCCGCGGTGTCGTGGTACAGGGTGGGTCCGGGTCGGAAAGCGTGGTAGTGAAGCCCAATACCCTCAACATGGTCAATGGGATGACGGCGACCTTCGACGCGTCGGGAGTGACGAACGCTTATACGGTCAAGGCGTCGATCTACGCGGTTTCGGGTGAACTGGTGAAGGTACTTCAGGCGTCAACTGGCACGGCCAAGGTGGACTGGAACGCAACGGGGGTCGCCAGCGGCGTTTACATCGCCGTCATCGAGATCCAGAACGCAAATGGCGGGGTCATCAGCACTCAACGCAAGAAGATACTCGTTCTCCATTAGAAGAAATCCGAAGCAAAACCCTTTATTTGACGATTGATATTAGTGGATAGCCTCTTTATGGGGTAAAATTGCCCTGGTGGGTCCATCAGATGACTGGGGATTGATATGAAATCTCGTAGTTTTTCTCTCCTTATAGGGATGATCGTTCTCGCGGGGCTGATGATCAACGCCTGCGCGAGCAAGAATAATTTCATCTCTCCAGCTCCCCTGGGGACGGCCACTCCCATTCCTCCTACCGCGACAGCTACGGCCGTTTATCCTTATCAATATCAATGGGGTAGCGCGGGTTCTGGGGCGGGTCAGTTCAAAGGCGCTAACGGGATCGCCGTGGATAGATCGGGGAATCTGTACGTAGCGGATTCTTTCAACGACCGTGTCCAGCGGTTCTTAACGGACGGAACCTCCGTTAGTCAGTGGGGAACCTTGGGATCCGCCGCCGGCCAGTTGAATAATCCCATCGGTGTGGCGGTGAACCGTGCCGGATCATTGATCTATGTGACGGACAGCAACAACAATCGTATTGAGGTGTTCAATCCCGCGGGACAATATCTCTTCCAATGGGGAGGTCCTGGCGGAATGGTCGATGGAAAGTTCAATTATCCCACTCAAGTGGGGGTGGATCTCTGGGGCGATGTTTATGTGGTGGACTATAACCATAGCCGTGTTCAGAAATTCACCTATGACGGGAACTATTTGGGCAAATGGGGATCTTCCGGGTCCACTAACGGGAAGTTCAATTTTCCCTATGGCATCGCGGTTTATTCTAATTCCGGCGGAACCACGGTCTATGTGTCGGACACGAACAGTAACCGCATCGAAGCGTTCGATGAGGGCGGGACTTATTTGTTCCAATGGGGAGGACCCGCCCCGGGGACGGGTAACGGGCAATTCAGTGGGAACAACTCCTTAGCCGTCGATGATGAGGGCAATGTCTACGCCGCCGACGGAGGGTTTCATGTCCAAAAATTCACCTCCACCGGGACCTTCCTGGCCAAGTGGGGCAGTTTTGGATCCAGCAACAAGCAGTTCAACGCTCCCGCCGGCGTGGCGGTCGATCAATACGGCTATGTGTATGTCGCTGACTCGTTCTTGAATAGGATCCAGGTATTCGCGCCTTATTGATCTCAATGATGAAAAGGTGGTCGGGTTGAAAAAAATAATTTTCGCGTTCCTGTTTTTCGCTTCGATCCCGATGGGTCTTCATGCCGCCACCGCGGTCGAGGAATACCGCGCGGGGCTCGCCGCCTATCAGTCGAGTAACTGGGGAGACGCTATCTCGCATCTGGAAAAAGCCGTTAGTCTCAAGTCTGATTTTTGGCAGGCCTATAATCTTTTGGCTTACTCTTATCATCAAGTCGACGATACTCGAAAGGCCATCAAGAACTGTGACGCGAGTCTCAAGATCCACCCGGATAATCCTCTCTTGCGGGATTTTGAGGAAAAACTGAAGGCTCAACAGTCATCCCTTGGTTCAGTCGGGATGACTCCCGGCAATTCCTCGGCTCCTTCGTCAAATCCAACCATTGTTGAGCCGAACGCCAAGCCGGCCGCTGAAACCCCGGTGCCCGTCTCGAACAAAACACAAGCTCAGGACAAGGTTCCAAAGGCCGATAGCTTCTTTTGCCTCAGCCTTTCAGGGGTCACTCCCATCGCGCCCGCCGGTTTCTCGACCGATTGGACGACCGGCTTGGGGCAAGGGTTCGCCTATGGTTTTAGGATCAACGAATTGGTTTCGCTTGTTCTTACCGCTCAACATAGTTCTTTTCCTTTGAATTATTCTTATCCGGGGGTCACCTATACCGGCGGCGGTATTCAAGTGTTGTCGCTTTTAGTCAACGGAAAGTTCGTTTTCATCGGCCAGGATGATCCGGTCGCGATTTATTTGATCGCGGGGGCAGGCCCCTCCGAGTTCATCAGCGACGCGGTGTCGGCGAAAGAGAGCTTGACGGGCCAGCCGGTGGTTACCAACGCGCCCGCCATCACCGAGACCGATATCGCGGTCCAGGTCGGATTAGGCGTTGACATCAGGATCGCCAAAGGATCGGCTGTTTATTTGGAAGATGACTGTGTTGAGACTTTTGTCTCGGCGAAAGTCGCGTCCCAGGGGACCATGTTGAACAACCGGGTTTCGCTG
>CAYXYA010000285.1:0-3304 GCA_964469185.1 uncultured bacterium
ATTTCCATGACGAACCTTGCCATTGTTGCGGGACTCCTAACCTGGGGCTTGATGGAGGAATTGTTCGAAAACGGAAGCACCAAAATTCTTGTGGTCTGCGTCGCTATTTTTTTTATGTTCGTGTCGTTTTTATCCTTGATCGTACAAATGGGGTATGGAACTGGGATTCCCTTTGCCCAATGGTGGGTCGAAAATATGGGGATAGGGTTCATGGTGCCAGTGACCTTGACCTTGATCGTATTGGCTTTTTATCATTTTCTGTTTGAAAAGGAAAAAAACAAGGGGCGAAAACTGCTATTTAAAAGTTGGTCAATTTTATTTGCTGTTCTAGCCCTGATGATAGCCATCTACCCTCTGGCTGCGACTGCGCGTAAATGCCACGATTTCTTGGATGTTTTTCGGCAACGATGGGTTGGATATGCGGAACCACTGACGTTGAATGGGATCGAGTTTATTCAGCGGGTGAATCCCGCTGATGCGGCTGCCATCCGGTTTCTGAACGAGCATATTCCGAACCAGCCCTGCCTCATGGAGTTCGTGGGAGAGGGTTATAACTCCTGGGCTTCCCGTTTTTCCATTTTCACCGGGATTCCAGCACTCATGGGATGGGATGGGCACGTCAGTGAATGGGTGGGAGCCCGTCAAGGAGAGGATATTCGGGCGCGCCGAAGCGCGAATGAAATAATATTCGGGACAACCGACATTTCTTTGGCGAAAAAGTACCTGGATGTTTATGGTGTTCGATTGGTTATGATCGGGACAGTTGAGCGACATGGCGTTCCGGGACGTAAGGGTGGTTATCCACCGGAAGGTTTATCCAAATTTGCCAACTTTTTACCGTTAATTTACAAAAATCCAGAAGTCGAAATTTATTATAACGCACCAATCAATTAACTGTTTATGGAGGTTAGATAAGTGGAATTGGTCCTTCTTTGGTGGTTCATGATTTTCATCACGGGACTGGCGGCTTTCCCGGTCACTTTTGTTCTATTCAAGCACTTTCCGGATAAAGGTTACGCGTTCAGCAAGGTGTTGTCGCTTTTGATCCTAGGATATTTGACCTGGATATTAGGTTATGTATCGTTCGGCGGGGGAACCATATTTGTTTCGTTCGTTATTCTTTTGATTTTCTCGGGGGTCTTGCTTTGGACCTGGATCGGTCCCTCTTTTTTTGAGTACCTTAAAAAAGGTGTCTGGAGTTTAGTTCTGGTTGAACTTCTTTTTCTGGTGGCTTTCCTGGTCGCCGGCGCTTATAAAATGCGGACTCATGACATTGCTGGCCAAGAAAAGCCGATGGATTTCACCTTCATCAACGGCATCCTATCCTCGGCTAAAATGCCCCCACAAGATCCCTGGTTGTCGGGCGGAAGTATTTCCTACTATTACTTTGGTTACTTTATTGTTGCGGTCCTTTGCAAAATATCGCAGGTGGCTCCGGGCGAAGCCTTTAACTTAGCGATAGCTATGACATGGGCGTTGAGCGCACTCGCGGCCTTTTCATTGGCATTTGCTTTGACCCGCCGGTACCGCTATTCTTTTATCTCCGCTGCCTCCATGGTCGTCCTGGGAAACCTCGACTATTGGCATCGCGCGATCCAAAGCTCTCAATTTTCGGATCTCAGGATTCCTTATTACAACGCTCCCAATGACGGCGCGCAGGGAGGATGGTCGGCGAGTTTAAACTTCTTGCTGAACCCTCTTCAACATGGCTGGGATTACTTTCAAGCCTCACGTATCATTCTGGTCCCCGCTGTTCACGACAAAATGATCAATGAATTTCCGGCTTTTAGTTTTTTTCTTTCTGATCTTCACCCGCACTTGATGGGGATACCTTATTTTTTACTGGCCACGGCTTTGGCGTTCAACGTGATGAAATCCACGTCATCGGGACTTCAAGCTTTTGGTGTTGGCACTACACGGCAGATCTTTCATTGGGTCTTTTTCATCCTCGTTTTTGGTGGCTTGTTCTTCATGAACAGCTGGGACTTCCCAACTTTGATGTTATTGTTGGGTCTTTGTCTTTTTCTCCAGCAGTGGTGGGTCAATGAGAAAGAATTCGCGTCTTGGTTAAAATCGATCGTTATTCTCGGTGTGCCGATCGCGGTGGGTTGGGTCTTCTTCTATTTTCCATTTCTTTTGCGGCTCCAATCCCAAGCTCAGGGCATTGGTTTGGTACACGACCGAACGGATATTTATTATTTGTTCATTATTTTCGGTCTATTTTTTGTGGGAATCATTCCTGTTCTCGTGGGTCGTTTGACGCCCCGCATGGACAAAACCGCGCGCGGCAGGGTTAAAAAAGCGGATGTCCTAGAATGCGTCGTTTGCGGTCAAGAGGGAACCGGAAAGAAGTTTTGTGGCCATTGCGGTGGGGAGTTGATCTTTCCAAGAAACTCCGACGTGATGCCAATCCCGCATGAAGAAACAAGATACCTGTTGGCGAAGCTCGGTTCGTTAATTGTCGGCCGTGAGGGCTCTTGGAGGGGTTGGATCAGTTTTTCTTTGATCTTTTTTGTAGTTTCGCTGCTGAATTTCATTCCGTTAAAATTTGGGTCGGCACTCTTGGCTCTCCTCTGTGTTGTATTTTGTCTCATTTCATTAGCTTCCAAATTCGAAACCAAAGAGATGGTTTTTTCGACTTTATTGGTCCTTGTTGCCTTCTCTATTATTTTTGGATGCGAGATTGTTTACATGAAAGATCTTTTCGCGGGCGCGCTTTACCGCATGAACACGGTTGTTAAATTCCATTATCAGGCCTGGATCTTATTGAGCATCGCCCTCGGACCTTTCTTGAAATGGTTCTTTGAATTCCAATGGCCGCAATGGGTGAGTTGGAAGAAGGCCCTATGGTCCGTTTTGGCTGTCTTTGTTTTTGGGGGAGCGGGCATGTATCCACTCCTGGCGTTCAGTTCCCGCATGAACGGGACCTCCGCGGAACTCGCAACGATGGATGGAGCGGTTTTTTACCAGCATTCGTTTCCCGCAGATCACCAAGCGGCTCAATGGATTAGTGCCAATGTGAAGCCCGTCGGAGGAAAAGTGCCCGTCATCCTGGAAGCTTGGGGCGACTCCTATATGACTTCCATCGAAACCTCGGGGGGCAGAATCGCGACGCTGACTGGTTATCCGACACTTTTAGGATGGGCTTGGCATGAAGTCCAATGGCGCGGCTCCAGTGACAAGGCGGTTGTTCGCGGCGGGGATGAGAATGATACAATCCAGCATCGTGAGGGCGACATTGACGTCCTATACACCTCACCTGATATCAATCAAACGCGGAATTTATTAGGGAAATATGGGGTCA
>CAYXYA010000286.1:0-3299 GCA_964469185.1 uncultured bacterium
AACTCAGTCAGCGTTATAAGTTCCTGACCGAACAGCGGGAAGACCTGTTAAAGGCCAAAGTCGACCTGGAAAAGGCGATCAACAAGATCAACCTGACGTCAAAGGAACTTTTCACCTCGACTTTCGCGTCGGTCCAGGAAAATTTCAAGGACACATTCCAACGTCTATTCGAGGGCGGTAGGGCGGAACTGATCCTTGTCGACGAGGGAGACGTGCTTGAGTCGGGTATCGAGATCGTGGCCCGTCCTCCAGGAAAGCGTCTTCAATCAGTCTCCTTATTATCGGGTGGTGAAAAGGCCCTGACAGCCATCGCGCTTTTGTTCGCGTTGTTTATGGTGAAGCCCAGCCCCTTCTGCGTTTTGGACGAAATTGACGCTCCCTTGGATGACGTGAACGTGGGCCGCTTTACTCATTTGCTCAAAGAGTTCAGCAAAAAGACCCAGTTCGTCATGATCACTCACAGCAAGGTGAGCATGGAAACGGCCGATGTCATGTATGGGGTCACCATGCAGGAATCCGGCGTCTCCAAGATCATCTCTACCCGATTCAGGGAAAACGCGCCCGAAGAATCCCCCGTTTCTTAATTTCTCCCGCTTCATTTGATGTAAAGTGAGTCTGGTTTTCACTTTATCCGGATAAAATCGACATGAAAAAAAAGACTCTTCCCATCGGCTCCACCCTCGAAAAGACATTCAAGAAGTTATTTTGGAAATTCGCAGGCCTTCCCTCAAAACCTGAGACTCCCAACGTTTTCGATCCCAAAACCGCGCATTCAATCCTCGTTTTGCGTCCGGACCGTCTGGGAGATTTCCTTCTTTCGGTTCCCGCGCTTCGAGCGCTTCAAGAGTCCCTAGTTCCAAAGGCCCGGCTGACTCTGGTGGCGGGGGAGCGCAGTGAAGGAGTCGCTCGGCTATTTTTCCCGAACGCCCGGATCTGGGTATCCAAAAAGTTCTTCTTGTCGCGCTTGGTCCTGTGGGGGCGTTTGTGGGTCCACTCGTTCGACGCGGTCATTGACTTTCATTCTTATCCCTTTTCCACGACCTCTTCTTGGTTGTCGCTCCTCTCGGGCAGCCCCATACGAACTGGTTTTTGGGCGGAAGGGGATTTCGCGGAATATTCCGAGCTTTCGAAAAAGGTCTTCAATCATGGGGTCAAGGCTCCCGCCGAAAACCTCCCGGAGTCGGATAAAAGTTTTCTACTCGTTAAAAAAATGGTCCCCAAGCTGAAAAAATCTACCGAAGAGAATGGGATGCCGCCTATGTCCTCTGCGGTGAGAAACCGCGTGGAGGAATTTTTCCGCAAGAGCAAGATTGGTCCCAAAGACAAGGTCTTGGGGATCCATCCGACACTCCAAAAACGTGACAACCGTTGGTCGCCCGAAAAATATATTGAGTTGGTCGAAAACTTATTCTCTGTCTCCGGTTTGAAGGTGGTCGTTATTTACGGTCAGAGCGAAGAAGGAGAATTAAAACAGTTTCGACAGTCCACCAAGTCCTTCTCCAACGTCTTTATGGCTCCGACCAACGACCTTTTCTTTATACTGGAAGCGGCTAAACGATTTGATGTTTTTGTTTGCGGTGATAGTGGTTTGATGCACGCTTGTTCCTGGGCGACCAGGGTCGTGGCGGTTTTCGGTCCGAGCGATCCCAAACGGTGGGGTCCTTCGGTGTTGACGGGTTTTCGCCACAAAGTATTCCGAAAAAAAGATGGGCTTTGTGATTCGGTCAAGCCTCGTGAAGTGGCTCAAGAAGTGAAGAGGACATTGGCCAAGCGGTCAGTGAAATAATCTAAAATCAGGTGTTCACTCATGGGTTTGTTCGAAAAATTTAAAAACGGTTTATTCAAGACCGCTCAACAGTTGACCGACGATCTAGGAACTCTTCTTAAAGGAACGACCAAGCTATCCAAGGAAGCGTTAAAGGAAGTCGAGGAATGTTTGGTCAAAACCGATATGGGAGCGGCGACGGCCAAGGTGGTCATCCGCGAGGTCGAGGAAAGCGTGAAAGCGGAGCCGGCAGTCGACGGCGCCGTCCTTTCCCGTCACCTCCGCGAAGCGGTTTCCCGAAGGTTCTCGAAAACCCATTCTTCCTGGGTTTTGCCCGACCCGGTGGTGGTCCTTTTGGTGGGGGTAAATGGAGCGGGAAAAACAACGACAGCGGGGAAGTTGGCCTCCCGCTTTTCCACGGAGGGGCGAAAAGTCCTTTTAGCTGCCGCCGACACCTTCCGCGCCGCCGCTGAAGAACAGCTGACGGAATGGGCCCAGCGTGCTAAAGTGGAACTCTTTCGCGGAGCTCATGGCGCCGCGCCCTCGGCGGTCGTTTATGATGCGATCCAGTCCGGTCTTTCTCATGGGGCAGATTGTTTGGTGGTCGACACGGCGGGGAGACTTCATAACCGTTTGAATTTGATGGAAGAACTGAAAAAAATAGAACGGGTCGCTGAAAAAGCGGCGCCGGGTATCCCGCGGGAAAAATGGCTGGTGCTGGACGCTAATACCGGTCAAAACGCCTTGAATCAGGCGAGGGAATTCAATAAAGGGGTCGCCTTGACCGGTTTGATCCTGACAAAGTTGGATGGGACGGCTAAAGGCGGTATTGTGGTGGCGCTGACGGAAGAGCTGGGGTTACCAGTGCGCTACCTGGGTGTCGGGGAAAAGGTGGACGACTTGATCCCGTTCGATCGGCGGATGTTCGTTGAGGCTTTGATTCCTGAGACGATGGTTCATTCATAGGGAGGGTATTTCATGGAACGTTTGGTGCTTGCGGCAAGGGTTGCCGCGTCCAACGCGTTAGTGACGATCGTGGATATCGAGGGTGTTCTTGATATCAACACGGTCGGCGATTTTGAGGCGATCCTTCAGGACCTTTTCAAGAAAAAACAATACAAGATCGTCCTGAACATGGGCAAGATGACTTATATTTCCAGCGCGGGTTTCGGCGTCCTCATGAGCATCATCAAGGACGTTCGGAAAAACAAAGGCGACATCAAGATCGTCAATGTGAGTTCTGATATTTATAAAGTGTTCGATCTGCTGGAACTCCCCGGGCTTTTTCATATCCTAAAGACCGAACAAGACGCTGTCGGCGAATTTTAGATCCTCCGTGCTCCCGTCTAATAATAGAAACCCAAAATCCTTCCATCTCTTTTACCTTCTCACTTTCACACTTTTAAACTTTTGTGCGGCGAATCTGGTTTTCGCCCGCGAAGCTCAGATCACCATTCTTTTCACCAATGATCATCATGGACAGGTGGAAGCGGTCCATTCCTCCAATTCCTCCAAACCCGTTGGCGGTGTGACC
>CAYXYA010000287.1:0-3273 GCA_964469185.1 uncultured bacterium
GGTTTCGTGTTGGGACATCCGCAAGTCATCGCGCAACTCATGAAGGTGAAGGATTCCTACAACGTCAATCGAATGACCCAGTCGGTGGGATTGGCCGCGCTCAGTTCGGCGGGTTTGAAGACCTCCCGGCAAAACGTGAGCAAGATCCAACTGGAGCGGAACACGCTCATCGAGGCCCTGCGAAATATGGGCTTTTCAGTCCCCGACAGCCAGGCCAATTTCATTTTGGCTACCCGCATGGGTCAGCCTTACGCTGAAAACATTTACAAAAAACTCAAAAAAAAGCGCATTTTGATAAGATACTTCTCCCACGAAAGACTCAGGGATTCCCTTCGCATTACGATAGGGTCTTCCGAGCAGAATAAAATGTTGTTGAAGGCTTTAACGGAAGTTATGAGTTAGGAGTTAGAAGTGAGGAGTGAAAGACTTAAACTCCTAACTCCTCATTCCTAACTTCTAACTTTTTTGGGAGAGGGAGTCAATATGGCTAAGCGCACCGCGACCATTCACCGCAAGACCAAAGAGACCGACATCCTGCTGACCCTGAACCTCGACGGTTCGGGCCGCAACAGCATCCAGAGCCCCGTCCCCTTTTTGAACCACATGCTCGAAGCTATCAGCAAGCACGGCGCGTTCGACCTGACCGTCAAGGCCAAGGGCGATACCCACATCGACGACCATCACACGGTGGAAGATATCGGTATTTGCTTCGGCCAGGCCTTGGATAAGGCCCTGGGCGACAAACACGGCATCTCCCGCTACGGTCACTTTTATGTCCCGTTGGATGAGGCGCTCGTTCGGGCCGTTATCGACCTGAGCGGCCGCAACTACATCAATTACTCCCTCGACCTGATCGTTAAGAAACGCATCGGCAATTTCGACACCGAACTGGTGGAGGATTTCTTCCGCGCCGTAACGGATAACGGCAAGCTCAACCTGCATCTGGAAAAGATCCACGGCCGCAACAGCCATCACATCGTCGAGGCCGCGTTCAAAAGCTTCGCGCGGGCTTTGAAGATGGCGGTGGCTCATGACGCCAAGGTGAAGGGCATTCCCTCCACCAAGGGTAAGATTTAGAACAGAAAAGCTGTTAACCACCAAGGGCACCAAGTTAAACCCAAAGCCTTGTAACTATGATGAACGCAGATGAATTGGATGAAGCATTTCGTCATCGTGGGGGAGATGGAATTTGAAAACGCATGGGAAAAATGAAGTTTTTCCCTGACGTTTGTCAAATCCATCTCGCCCTTCGGGCAAGGCCGTAGGCCTTCCACGATGACTATTGATCTTAATCACATTTATCCCATTCATCCCAGTTCCAAAGATGTTTGCCGTACTTGGTGCCCTTAGTGTCTTCGTGGTTAAAACGGTGTGAGGTTTTTATGATCACAGTCGTTGATTATGGCGTCGGAAATTTACACAGCGTGGCTAAGGCCCTTGAAAAAGTAGGGGCGAAGATCCGCGTGACTTCCGACTGGCGGGATGTTGAAGGTTCTGACGGTGTGGTCCTGCCGGGCGTGGGGGCCTTCAAGGATTCCATGGACGCGATGCACCGCTCCGACCTGGCGAAAGCCATCCAGGGTTTCATCGCCTCGGGGAAACCTTTTTTGGGCGTTTGTGTGGGGCTTCAAATGCTCTTTTCGGAGAGCGAGGAGTTCGGTAACTCCAAGGGTTTGAATGTCTTTCCGGGCAAAGTGGTCCAGTTCTCGGGAGATCAAAAGGTCCCTCATATGGGATGGAACCAGATCGAGATCAAGAAACCGGGAAATCCTTTGCTCAAAGGGCTGAAAAGCGGGGACTATCTTTACTTTGTTCATTCCTATTACGTCGTACCTGAGAACTCTTCCGTGGTCGCGGCTAATTGTTCCTACGGCGTGGATTTCACCTGCATGGTCTGGGAGAAGAACGTGTTCGGGACGCAGTTCCATCCCGAGAAAAGCCAGGCGGTCGGGTTGAAGATCTATCAAAATTTCAAAGAATTGGTGGGCTGATCATGTACGTCATTCCGGCGATCGATCTACGCAAAGGCCGTGCGGTGCGGTTGGTGCAGGGCGACCTGAGGGACGAGACGGTCTATTCCCAAGAGCCCGTTTCCGTGGCGAAACTCTGGAAGATGAAGGGCGCCAAGCGCCTGCATGTCATCGACCTGGACGGCGCTTTCTCCGGCAAACTCTCCAACCTGGATTACGTGAAAGAGATCATCAAAGCCACGGACATGAAGGTCCAGGTGGGCGGCGGTATTCGCGACTTAAAGACCATCGAGAAGGTTCTTTCCATCGGTGTGAATTGGGTCATCCTGGGCACTTCCGCGGTCCAGAACAAAGATTTCGTGAAGGATGCGGTGAAAGAATACGGCAAGTCCATCATCGCCGGCATTGACGCCAAAAAAGGCATGGTCGCTATCAAGGGTTGGAAACAAGTCACCAAGGTCAACGCGGTGGATCTGGCCAAAGAAATGGTCGATCTTGGCGTGGAGTCCATCATCTTCACCGACATCCAGCGGGACGGGATGCTCGAAGGACCCAATTTCAAGAGTACGAAAGAAATAGCGGTGGCCGTCGGGGTCCCTGTGATCATTTCGGGCGGCATCTCGGGCTACAAAGACATCGAACATTCCAAGAAGCTGGAAAAATACGGTATCTCCTCGGTCATTATCGGCAAGGCCCTCTATACCGGCAAGGTGGACCTGAAACAAGCCATCAAGATCGCGAAGGAACCCATCGCGCCGACCAAGATCCGCCGGAAGAAGAAATAGCCATGCTCGCCAAACGCATCATCCCATGCCTGGATGTCAAAGAAGGCCGCGTGGTCAAAGGTGTCAAGTTCCAGGATCTGAAGGACGCGGGCGACCCTGTGGAGATCGCCAAGCGATATGACGCTGAGGGCGCGGATGAGCTGGTGTTCCTGGATATCACAGCCTCCCATGAAAAGCGGAGCATCCTTTTGGACGTGGTCACCCGTACGGCGGAAGCGGTATTTATGCCCCTGACGGTGGGCGGCGGAGTGAGGACGACGGAGGATATCCGTATCCTTTTGAAGTCCGGCGCCGACAAAGTTTCTCTCAATACCCGCGCGGTTGAGAATCCCCTGATACTTCAGGAAGGCGCGGAAAAATTTGGCGCTCAATGCATCGTCCTGGCCATCGACGCCAAACGTAAAGATCCCTCAGACGCTTCCAAAGGTTGGGAAGTCTATACCCACGGCGGACGGACCTCGACCGGGAAGGATGCCCTAGAGTGGGCGAAGTTGGGCGTAAAATTAGGGGCGGGCGAG
>CAYXYA010000288.1:0-3267 GCA_964469185.1 uncultured bacterium
TCCACACTGGCCGATCCGTCCGTGGTGGAAAAGCTGGTGGCCGGAAAGCAGTAATTTCCGTTCAAGCGGTTCGATGTAAGGTTTCCGCGCGCTGAGGAAAGAGGTCGATCGACCGATGATCCAGGAAAAAGAGCTCGTCTCTAAAGTCAGCCGCCGGATCATTCCTTATCTTTTCTTCTGCTACATTTTCAATTATTTGGACAGGTTCAACATCAGCTTCGCCGCGCTGGAGATGAAGGCCGACCTGGGTTTCAGCGACGCCGTTTACGGCCTTGGTGCCGGCATGTTCTTCGTCGGGTACGTTTTTTTCGAGGTGCCGAGCAACCTCCTTATGGAAAAGATCGGCGCCCGGATCTGGATCTCCCGCATCATGATGACCTGGGGGATCGTTTCCTGCGCCATGATGTTCGTAAAGACCCCTTTTAGTTTCTACCTCCTTCGTTTTCTTTTGGGAGTATCCGAAGCCGGTTTCTTCCCCGGCATTATTTTATATCTCACTTATTGGATCCCGGCGAGGGAACGGGCGCGGTCTTTCGCCCTTTTTCTGACATCTACCTCCCTGGCGGGGGTTTTGGGCGGGCCTATTTCGGCCGCCCTCCTGAAAATGCGGGGCCTCGAGGGACTTCAAGGCTGGCAATGGATGTTCCTATTGGAGGGGATACCGTCGATCCTTTTGGGGGTTTTTACCTTTTTTTATCTGACCAACGAACCCCGGCAGGCCGCCTGGCTCACCGAGGAAGAACGAGAATGGCTTCACAAGACCCTCCAGGAAGAGGCGGAAGTTAAACAGAAAAAGCACGGGTTCACTCTTGGCCGCGCTCTTTTGCATCCTAGGGTCTGGCATCTTTGCCTGCTCTACTTTTCCATCATCATCAGTTTTTACGGTGTGGCCTTCTGGCTTCCGCAGATCGTCAAGAATTTCTCCGGCCTCAGCAACTCGACGGTAGCCCTTCTTTCGGCGCTCCCTTACCTTTGCGCTTCCATCGCGATGGTGATGACGGCCAACCACTCGGACCGGACCAATGAAAGACGCTGGCACGTGGCCCTGCCCGCCGTTGCCGGCTGTCTGGGCCTCTCTATGGCCGCCCTGTTCCAGCAGGGATCACCTTGGCTCGCGCTTGTCATGCTTTGCGTGGCCGCCACGGGCATTTGGAGCACGCTGGGGCCTTTTTGGAGTCTTCCGGCAGTTTTCCTGAGCGGTACAGCCGCCGCGGGCGGGATCGCCTTGATCAATTCCATCGGGAATGTGGGAGGGTTTGTGGGCCCTTACCTCATCGGGTTCGTGAAGGAAAAGACGGGTCATTTTGAAAGCGGCATGCTGATCTTGGCCGTTACCCTGTTAGGGACAGCGCTATTGGCGCTGTTGGTAAAAAAGGAATATTCCCAGTTCCAAGCCCGCGAGGATGAGACCATTTCCTCTTGAGCCTGGAATTTCTTATCAGTAGAAAAGATAGGTATCAGCGAGGATCCCGTAATAGGGCCCGCCGGAGGAAGCGTAACTAGCAGAACCAGCCGTCGGATCCAGTCTTTCCACATCCAACTGGAATTTGAAGCTGTTCACCGGATAGCAACGGAAACTCAGCGTGTGTTGGAAACCGTCGTATTCATAAATTTTTGTGAGATCTGAATCATTCAACCATTCGCTTGCAAACCTCAGATACATACTGTCTCCCAAGTCCAACTCGAGACTGCCGTGATAAGCGGTGTAGTTGTACCGGGACAAAACTGGGGAAAAGGGTGTCGCAGAGACATTGTCGTATCCGAAATCAAGCTCTCCCAATACAACGATTGGTCCCAATCGGGTCCACCCGAAAGCTCCATAACGTATTTTGGTGTCGGAATAATCCAGGTTCTGGCTGTAAAACGAACCGCCTAATGTAACTTCGTGAAGACTGAATCCGCCTTTGGCGGACAAAGTTTTTTCATTGGTGTAGAGGGTGATGGAGTCAAAAAAAGTGTGGTTAACGATTGCCGCGTTGAGAAAAAGGTCGCCTGGGTATATCCCCAGCTCTATACCGTCGGCTGGCAGACTATCAAAAGTTAAAACATTATTGGGATCTAGGTCGGTGCGAACCAAACTGTTATCGTTTGCCAACTCTAGCCCGTAAGGTAAGGTAAATTTTCCTAATTTAAGGTAGGCGCTTCCTGACATTGCTGAAATCAAAGCGTATATTTCCTTGGCATTGTTTTTGTCCAACCCGTAAGTGAACACCCCGGAGATGGCATCATTTGCTTTGATAGCGATGGAAAAAGACTGGCGGCCAGTGGGGACGAGGGGAGATGACGGGTTGAAAGAACTCGATCTCGTGTTACTTGCAGGGAATATCAAAGCACCGTAGCTTTCGTGAAAGTCAAAGCCCGTTGAGATCCAAGAAGGAGTGTTGTGGTTGATGGTTTCGACCGTGTCGGAGATCCCTTTCCAATCGAAGGTTTCAAGACCGTTCCCATAGTTCTTGCCGAAATCATTGCGGATATACCCGCCGGTTTGGTTCATGTGGCAGGCGTTGCAATTGACGCCTTTCCAAGCGGCCAAATAGGGCTCGGCGTAAAGATTTGACATCCCCATGGACATGAGAAGCAGCGTCAGGATTCCAGTCCGATTTTTCATGAAAACTCCTTTGAGAAGTTTCTTTTTGACGGCTTAGTTACACCTGGGTTACTTGGTCCCGGTGTTTTCTGACCGTAAGATTACCACTTTTGTCTTAAAAAGAAATCTTCTTTAGGTCGAAATAGGCCATTCCGGTGATGGTTCGAGCGGTTTTTAAGATGGATGATGGTATTATTCAATTGCTGGGGATACGAAACGCGATCTGATTTGAAAAGGGTTCGCCATGAATAAAAAGAAGATTTACCAACTGACTGCGGGTTTGATCTTATTGGCTGTCGCCATCGAAGTGGGTTGCGGACCAACAACCCCATCATCTCCAAGCCCATCCCCGACTAATACACCCACTCCCTATGCCGGCACGCCGACCAATACCCGTACCAATACAGCTACCAAGACTCCCTTGAACACGGCAACCATTACTCCCACAGGGACTCCGACCGGGACTCCGACCGTTACCGCCACCCGTACGGCGACTGGCACTCCGACACCTACCCCAGCGGCTACAGTCGGACAAGCTTCCAATTTCTATACGAACACGAGCATCACGATCACGGCAGGTCAGTCCGTTCAGTGGAATTCGACGAATACTGGTCATCCTTTGAACATTGACGACAGTTCGGGAAGTTGCATCGTTTCGAATCAAACATCGTTTCCATTCA
>CAYXYA010000289.1:0-3262 GCA_964469185.1 uncultured bacterium
CGGAGGTTCCAAAATCTCCTCCAAGATCGACGTTATCAAAAAACTCATGGAAGTGGTCGATGTCCTTATTATCGGCGGCGGAATGGCTTATACCTTTCTGAAGGCCTGCCAATTAGAGATAGGAAAATCGCTGGTGGAGTTGGACAAAATAGAACTGGCTCGGGACCTCATGTCGCAATCCTTGGACACCGATGTGCCGCTCCTTCTGCCCATTGACCACGTGGTCGCGGATAAATTCGATGCTAAAGCGAACGTCAAGATCGTAGCGCGCGGCGGCATTTTGCCCGAATGGGAGGGAATGGATGTCGGCCCGGCGACCATTGCGAAGTACGCAACGTTTATTCGAGCCGCGCAAACGATATTTTGGAACGGTCCCGTCGGGGTATTTGAAATGGCGCCATTCGCGAAGGGAACATTGGCCATCGCTCAATTGCTAGCGGAAGCCTCGGAAAGAGGCGCGTGCACGATCGTCGGAGGCGGTGATTCGGTGGCGGCGGTAACTCAAATGGGCATGGCGTCCAAGATGTCCCACATTTCCACCGGCGGTGGAGCTTCTCTGGAATTCATGGAGGGGAAAGAACTTCCCGGTATCGTGGCGCTGACGAATAAAAAATAACCATCAAATATTTGGAGGAAACAGTTGCGTAAACCCATTTTGGCCGGTAATTGGAAGATGTATAAGACGGTGAAAGAATCCGTGGATTTCGCTAAACAATTGAACGATAAATTCAAAGGCGTTCAAGACCGCGAGATCGTGATCTGTCCGACATTTCTTTCAGTGGCTCCGGTCATCGACGCCCTTCGATTCTCGAATATCCAAGTCGGAACCCAAGACGCTCATTGGGAGAACGAGGGAGCTTATACCAGCAGCGTGAGTCCATCCACGTTGAAAGAGATGGGGGTTAAGTACGTCATCCTCGGCCATTCCGAAAAACGTCAGTACGATCAGGAAACGGATGAACGGATCAACCGAAAATTAAAGAATGTCCTTAAAAATGGTTTGAGGGCCATCGTTTGCGTCGGGGAAACACTTCAGGAACGTGAATCCGGGAAGACCGAGAAAGTCATCGAAACTCAAATGAAGGGTTGTTTTGAGGGCATTGGTTTGGGCGATTTGGCGAACATCGTTGTCGCTTATGAGCCGGTCTGGGCGATCGGTACCGGCAAAAACGCCACCCCCGAACAGGCCAACGAAGTCCACGCTTTTATCCGCAAGTTGATCGAGAAAAAATATAACCCTGAAGCCGCGCAGCAATTGCGCATCCAATATGGCGGCAGTGTTAAACCTGAAAATGTGAAACAGCTGATGTCCCAGCCCGATATTGACGGGGCGCTGGTCGGCGGCGCCAGCCTGAAAGCGGATTCTTTTGAGGCGATCGTAAAGTATTGAGACCGAAGATAAGGCTTTTTTTTTGAGGAGTTTATTGTAAGATTGGTGTCCGTTTGGGCCTCGAAACCCAAAGGATCCATAAAACTTGAGGGGTGTTATGAGCGTTTTGATCACGATCTTATTCATTTTCACGGCATTTCTTTTGATCGGCGTGGTGTTGATCCAACAGCCAAAGACCAGCGGCGGATTATTTTCGGGAACGGGCCAAAGCCTGCTGGGGACGAGCGGGAAAACCTTTTGGACGAAATTCACGACAGTGTTAGCCGTGGTTTTCATGGTCTTGTGCCTGCTGATGGGCGTGATACATAAGTATGAAAAACCGGGTTCGATCGCCGACATCATCGAAAAGCAACAGCAAGCCGCCCAACAGCCTACCGTTGCCGTGCCGGCCGTTCCTTCGCCGATAGCCCCTGTCGCTCACCCGGCGCCGCAAAGTGTCCCGGTTGTGCCGGCTGCTTCGAGCCCAAAAAAGAAATAATAAGTTTTTCGGCCAAAGAACGTTGGAAATTTCCGACACTCGGTTTTACGCCGCATCTCTTTCGGTCCTTTCCGTATAATGTCCCACATGGAATCAGTGTTATCCTTCAAACGTCGTTTGCTTTATTGCGCGATCAGCGCCGGTCTGGTTTGCTTTTCCTTCCCCAATTTTTTAGATAGAACATTGACTCCGATCACGGCGTTCTTGGCGTGGATCGCCTTGGTCCCGTTTTTCCTTTGTCTTCGCGATGTCAAACCAAAAATGGGAGCTTTATTGGGTTTTTTATTCGGGTTCATGCAGCTGGGTGGAATTTTGTATTGGATCGCTTTTTTACAGGCCGCGGAATATTTAAGCGGATTAGCCTGGGGTGTCCTCGTTTTTTACCTTAGCCTTTATTTCAGTCTTTTTGGTCTTGTTTATGCTTTTGCCATTGATCGGCTTCGGATCTCCGCTGTGTGGATCGCGCCGTTCGCTTGGGTGGGGTTTGAATATATTCGCGGCAGCCGGCCGTGGGGAGGGTTTTCCTGGGGTGAGATCGCTTATAGTCAGGCGCCCTATCCGATCTTACTCGTTTTTACCTCGTTGGCCGGGGTCTATGGGCTGACTTTTTTAATGGTTTGGTTCAACGTCTGTCTGGCCAAAGCTATCGAACCTAAGAATCCTGTTTTAGAGGGCCAGACGAGAGCTTCTCGTGGCTGGCCCCGCTGGGCTTATTTATGTCTCCCGCTAGGAGTTCTTGGATCGGTGGTTGCGTGGGGAAACTATACGGTCCAGACCACCCCGCTTAAAAAAATAGGCACCGCCGCTGTTCTGCAGCCGAGCATCAATCAATCGATCAAATGGAACAAGAATAATGAAGCGGCGACTTACGAAAAATTCGAAAAACTTATCCAAGAAGCCAAACGGGCCAGCCCTGATCTGATCATTTGGCCTGAAACCGCCGCGCCAGATTATTTGTTGTTCGTGCCGAACATATTGGAGAGCGTCCGTAAGATCGTTCTGGGATCCCAGACTTTTAATTTGATCGGCTGCTTGGACGCGGATAACGGGCCGGGCGCGGATGAGCGTTATTACAACGGAGCCGTTCAATTCTCGCCGGAGGGATTAGTCGATGGAAAATACCACAAACACCATCTGGTGCCATTCGGCGAATTCGTTCCATTCCAAAAATACCTGACATTTTTGGGGCCGGTGGTGAAGAATCTGGGTGATTTTGACGCGGGAAACCGCTATCAAAAATTTCAAGCCCGGAGTTTTACCTACACGCCCATGATCTGTTATGAGGTCATTTTCCCGGGAGATGTACAACAGGCCTTCCAAACTGGAGCCGATGCTTTGGTCAACATCAGCAATGACGCCTGGTATGGATGGACGGCTTCCGCATATCAGCACGC
>CAYXYA010000290.1:0-3261 GCA_964469185.1 uncultured bacterium
TCCGGCATGATCACGGCCTTTGTGGCCGGTTTGTTCTTCATGGTATTCCGGGTCCTGCGGTTCAACAGTAAATGGGCGGCCGTTCCTTCGTTCGTCGCGCTTCTTTTTTTCATCTTCATGACGGGAGCCAACCCGCCCGTGTGCAGGGCGGGGCTCTTTTCCTCGCTGGCCCTGCTGGCCATTATCTTTGAAAGACGCATCCATGGCGGGGTCCTATTGTTAACGACGGCGGGCGTTTTGATCCTGATCAATCCCCTGCTCGTAGCGGACCTTTCCTTTCAGATCTCATTCCTGGCGACCGCGGGGCTCATGGCCATGTCGCCTTGGTTCATGGAAAAACTTTCTTTTTTACCCAGACCCGCCGCTTTTTTGATCACCGCTTCCAGCGCCGCTCAATTGGCGGTTTGGTGCCTGATCATTTACGACTTCAACCAGTTCTCATTTTATTCGGTCCTGGCGAACCTGTTCATCGTGCCGCTGGCGCTTTTTTCCACGGCGGCAGGGCTCACGCTTTTGGCCGGGTCCCTACTGCATCCTTCGCTGGGCGCTTTATTCGGGGCGGCTTGCGTGGGGCCGTTGAAGCTTCTCGTTCTGATCGCGGATGTCATGGCGAGATGGCCGAAAGCGGAATGGATCATCGCGTCGCCGCCGTTGGCGTGGGTCCTTTGTTTCCATGTTTTACTTCTTGCGGCCTTTTATTTCTTCTGGCCGAGGCTCAAGCCGGAAGAACCTTCCGCCGCGTGGAAAGAACAGCGGGCTTTTTTGTTGAAAGGCCGCCGATGGATGACCAGACTCGGGATGGTTTTTGTCCTAGCCGCATTTTCCACTTTTTTAATCCAGAAATTTTCGCCTCACCCTCTGCGGTTGACTTTCTTGGCCGTGGGTCATGGGAACGCCGTGGTTCTTGAATCACCGCAAGGACGGGTATTCATCGTGGATGGGGGCAAAGAAATACGGGGTCCGGATCGTTATTTACAGGTAGTCACTTATCTTCGTTACAAGGGCATTCAAAAAGTGGACGGGATATTGAACACCCATCCGGACGAGGACCACGTGGGCGGACTCGTGAATGTCCTTTCCGCTTATCTGGTAGCGGAAGCCTATGAGGCCTCTCAAACCCGATCGACCAGCCAGATCTATCAGTTTTTCAAGGCGAGCCTTCAACAAAAAGGAATCCCCGTTCACCCGTTGAAAGAAGACGACTCGGTCGACCGGCTGGCCCCCGTCCGGCTTGACATTTTGCATCCCGGAGAAAAATTCCACCCAGGTATTCACGAGGATAACAACCGTTCGGTGGTTTCACTCGTCTCTTTCGGCGGCATTCAAGTGATGCTGCCGGGTGATCTGGAAAAGGCGGGGCTTGTCGAACTTCTCAGGAACCACCAACCTTTTCCCAAGGTGGATTGGCTCATGGCGCCTCATCATGGCCGCAATAGCGGCGAGCCCGCGCTTTGTGAAAGCGGTTTCCATCCCCGCTTCGTGGTGGTCAGCGATTGGCGGGATTATCCACGGGCCCGCGCTCTATATGAAGCGGGCGGGCTCAGGTCTTTTCAACCGCGCTCGACGGCGCCATTGAGGTGGAGGTCAACGGGGACGGGACTGGCCGATACCGAACTTATAAGAAGAAGGATTGGCAAAATTTTTCCGCTACTCGTTAGGGCCGCCTATTTTGGCCGTGGCGTTGACTTTGTTTTGGACAAAACCCTATGATTAACTACATGAAAGTGGTCCTACAAGATATAGTACGGGAAATTTCGAAGGCCACAAAACTTGCCCTGCCTGACGCGCAAGTCGTGGTAAAAAAGCTTCTTTCCACATTGGAAGGCGGTCTTTTATCCGGTCAAAGGATCGAAATCAGGGATTTTGGGGTTTTTCAGACTAAGATCGTTTCCGGGAAAAAGGGCCGGGACCTTTCCAGAAACCTTTCCATACCTCTCCCCGCCTACAAGAAGGTTTCGTTCAGGGCCGGCAAGAACGTTCGAAAGCTGTTCCGTGATCTGCCGCAGGCGCCTCAAGCCGGTTTCTCAAAAGACGGCCAGCTAGAGATGCTTTTGTAACTCAACTCGAGGGGGAATGAATGTCCACCACGGTCCATTATTTTGGGAAGATCAAAAGCCAGGAAGCGGTCCGCGAACTCCAAGAAGAGTTCTATGAGATCGCGCAGGTCAGCGGCTATGCCCATGAGATGGTGGATCACGTCTTCACCCAGGAGGGGGACATTCAGGGAACCAGGCTGTCCTTGAAGGGTATCCGTGTCATCTTGAACCGCCAAATCTCGCCCCTGCAGTTGACCTTCGATAAGGACGGTTACTTGTCCCACATCTACTATGAGAAAGCTCCGGTGGAGATGGGCGACATGATCAGCAAAAATCATTCAGGCCCGACCCGCCAGCTTTTACACCAGATCCACACCAGCACGACCGTGAAATCCGCGGACGCCCAGAGCCACATCACCCTGGTCAAGATGCTCGATTACGTCAAGAAGCGCTATGTACCGAACCTGGAAGTCATCGACAATACGGGTTATTGGTATTCCAGGGATGTGTCGGTTTTGAGCGCTCCCAAAATGGAATTGGTCAAAAAGTAACCGTTTTCCCCTTGAAATCGTCTTTCTTTTTTTACCTTTCTAAAATTTAAACCTTCCATCCATTATCCCCGGCTAGAATGACGCTGTTGTTAATTTCAACGAGGAGGCACCCTTGGACATTCACATCAATTATTTTACGGTGTTGGCGGCGGCGGTCGCCTATTTTATGATCGGATGGGTCTGGTACTCGGTCTTGTTCGGAAAAGTTTGGATGAAGCTGATGGGCATGGACAAGATGGACAAGAAGAAAAAGGCGGAAATGAAGGCGAAGATGGGTCTGCCGATGTTTTTTAATTTTTTGGCTAACCTTTTAACCTGTTATGTCATGGCCTATTCCGTGGCAGAAGCCACCACCTCTTATCATGTCACGGGCATGGTTTTGGCGACGTCGACGGCTTTTTGGATCTGGCTTGGGTTTATCATAACAAGCCAATCAAACGCGGTTCTCTGGGAAGGCCGGCCGCTCAAGCTTTATTTCATCAATATCAGCTATTACTTGGTTGCTTACCTAGCCGTGACTACGATCTTGGTTTCCTGGCCGTAGTCTAAAGTTTCGATACCACTTCAAGAACGGGATTTCGGGTGAAAAAGTTCTGGCTCGGTTTACTCATCGGCCTGCTTTTTCACCCGACCGCCTCTCCCGCCTTCGCCGATTCCCTTAAACTTCAACTGGG
>CAYXYA010000291.1:0-3252 GCA_964469185.1 uncultured bacterium
TGTTTATCGAGCGCCTCGCGGGCGATGAAGAGATGTTGGATCTCGTCGGTGCCTTCGATGATGCGGTTGATACGGGAATCGCGCATCATACGCTCCACCGCGTAGCCTTTTTCGCCTCGGCCCCTTAGAGAAGCGGCGGTTTCATAACCGCGTCCCCCCCGAAGCTGCATCAGGTCGTCAATGACCTTCCAGGACGCCACACTGCAAAAGAGTTTTGCCATCGCCGCTTCCAAACGGATGTCGGCACCGCCCTTGTCCACCAAAGCGGACGCGAAATAAGTGGCCGCTTCCTGCGCGAAGGTGGAAGCCGCCATGTTGGCGATCTTCACCGCGCCAGGCTCATGCTTGCCGATGGGAGCGCCCCATTGTTCCCGTTCCTTCCCCCAGATCTTCGCGATCTGAAGCGCTTGTTTGCTCATACCCGCCGAGGCCGCCGGCAAGGTGAGACGTCCCGTGTTGAGTGTGATGAGCGCAAGCTTGAGACCAAGCCCTTCGCCCCAGAGGATGTTCTCGGAAGGAACCTTCACGTTCTTGAAATTGATGACGCCGTTCTGGATGGCCCGGATACCCATGAAGTCACAGCGGTGGACATACTCGATGCCCGGCATTCCCCTTTCCACGATGAAAGCGGTGATCTGTCTTTTCTCCTTGCCATTCACCATCTTGGACGGCGTCTTCGCCATGACGCAGATAACATCTGCCACCAGGCCGTTAGTACACCAAAGCTTCGTTCCGTTGATGGTCCAGGTCTTGCCATCTGTCGAGGGTTCGCCGGTGACGGTCATGCGCGCGGGGTCGCTTCCTACCCCCGGTTCGGTCAGGGCGAAAGCCGAGATGGCTCCTTTCGCGAACATCGGGAAATATTTTTTCTTCTGGGCCTCGCTGCCAAAAAGCTTCAGGGGCTGGGGAACTCCGATGGACTGATGGGCCGAAAGCCATACCGCCGTGGAACCGCAATAAGAAGCCACGAGCGCGACCGCGCGGTTGTAATTGATCTGGGATAGTCCGAGGCCGCCGTAATCCTTGGGGATCTTCATTCCCCAGCAACCCATCTTGGCGAGGCCGTCAATGACGTTCTTAGGCAGGTCTCCTGTCTTATCGACCTCGTCCGGGTTCAGGTTCTCTTTTAGGAAAGCTTCCAGGCGCGCGCAGAACTCATCACCGACGGCTTTATCCTCGGGAAGTTGGAGAGGATACGGGAACATCAGATCCTCGCGAAAGCGGCCCAGAAAAAGCTCGGCCACAAAACTGGGCTGTGTCCATTCGGTCTCGCGGGAACCTTCCGCCAATTCCAAGGATTCCTTTTCCTTCTCGTTCAAGTGTTTTAGTTCGGTCGTAACGCTCATGGCGCCTCTCAAATAAGGAGATGAACTTCTGTCAGGGGACGACTCTTCGGGTCGCCACTTGGCCGAACCACGGGCTGTGCACGTTTGGCCAAGTACACAGCTTGTCTCCGGCTTTAGCCTGAGACTAAAACCAACCGGTCAAATTTTCGCCAAACAACCCTGTGAAAATCCCTTAATTAAAAACATTTTAGACCTTTTAAGGGGGAATTAAAGGTTTCCAATTGGATTTTTAAAAGTTAGAATACGGCCCATGAATCCATTCGCGAACCCCGAAGAATCCATCACATACGAGTTCCCCGAATTCCCCGCGCCGGAACCGGTCGAGGTGGTTCAATTCGAGGAGAATGCCACGTCCGGTTCTTTCGTCGATTTTTTACATTTTCAGGAACTGCCGCCTGAAAGCACGACTATCACCGTTCAAACCGCCCTTTTTCAGGATTTCAAGGAAGTTCTTCCTCTGGCGGACAAAGCTTAACTTCCGACTCGATCTTCCTGTTCGGCGCCGAAAAACCAAAAACACCCAATTTTCTATATACGACTAAGTAACGTTTCCATCTACCTATTCGTCTAAATTAGTGAGACCATTCAAAGCGGAGGATGACCATGCGAAAAATATTCATTCTTGGGTTCGGGCTTTTCTTGATATCCCCATCCCTTTCTCACGCTATCAACGCGGCCGCGCAGGAATATGACGAGCAGGGCATGGCCCTTTATCACCAGGGCCGCTACTCCAAATCCGTGGTTTATTTTCAAAAGGCGGCTCAAGCGGACCCTTCGGACTGGCAGGCCTACGAGAATTTGGGCAACACCTATCTCAAACTGAAGAATAACGAAGCCGCTTTAAGCGCCTATCAAGACAGCCTTCGGATCAACCCGGACAACATCACCGTCGAGAACATCGTCAACAATCTTAAAAATTCAGGGACCATCGCCGCCGAAGACAACTCCACGGAGGAGGATCAGTCCTCATCAGTCGAGCCGCCTCCCTCCGACGTGGAAGCCGAGCAGCCGATCCAGAACGATCAAGTGCTTGAGCAACAGCAGACCACAACGGCTCCGCCGAAGGAAACCCGTCACCGAACCGCTCCCGCAGCCCGCGCCAACGACGGGCTGAACCCCATCGACCACGCCAAGTACTGGGCCAAGGTCGAGGCGGGATATACCTACTCCGTTCAAACCGACCTGATCGCCAGCGCGGCCGCCGTCAACAGCGCGAACGCCGCCGGCACTCTTCCTTTTGGTTTTGACACGGGCAACGCTTTGATGTCCACCACCGGTTACAACCTCGGTTTTGAGGTCGGACTTCTCATCAACCCTTACAACGGCGTCGCCTTCGGAGTGAGATATCTCCAGGGAAGCAATTATGACCTGAACGAAGCCAACTCCGCCGCCTCGACCATTTCGGGCGAACCCAGCGATTTTGAAAGCGCCATCTTCACGCCTTACGCGGTTCCCATCACCCTGGATTACTATCTTTTCCTGCCGGACGCGGGAGGCCGTTTTTATGTCAGCGGCGGGGTTGGTTATTACCTCTCCAAAGTGACTGTCACTGAGGATTATAGTGTCTCGAATTATTTCGGAGGGGCCGGCTACTACAACTCACCCTTCGGCGACTTGACCTCCGGCGCGTTCGGTTTCCAGGCCTCAATCGGGCGGGAATTCGCGGTCAATGACCGTTTCAGTGTCGATATTTACGCCCGCGGCCGTTACGCCAAGATCACGAATTACACGGGCGTTCTCGCGGATGGGAATTCTTACGGTCTTCTCAAGTTAGCGAACGGCACCGTGGACATCGACACTCCCGCGCTTGTCGGCCGCGGCGGTGTTCAATACGCCACCGTGGATCTTACGGGATTCGACATCGGGGTCGCTTTCTGCTGGTACAGCTTCTAGTAGAGTGCCGACC
>CAYXYA010000292.1:0-3248 GCA_964469185.1 uncultured bacterium
CTCAACAATCTGCCGGATGTGAGCACTTTGGCTCCCACTATCCCGCATTACGCTTACATGATCTTCCAGGCCATGTTCGCCATCATCACGCCAGCGCTGATCTGCGGGGCCTACGCCGAGAGGGTGAGCTTCAAAGGTTTCGTCTTTTTTTCCCTGCTCTGGGCTACTTTTATTTATGACCCGGTCTGCCATTGGGTCTGGTCCCCCAACGGTTACTTCTGTGCCTTAGGAGCTCTGGATTTTGCAGGCGGGACAGTTGTGCATATGACCGCCGGCTATTCGGCTCTCGCTCTGGCTCTTCTGTTGGGGCCGCGCAAAGGATACGGCAAGGAATCGATGGTCCCTCATAACTTGACGATGGTGTTACTTGGCACCAGCCTCCTTTGGTTCGGATGGTTTGGGTTCAACGCCGGTTCGGCTTGCGCCGCCAATGGCTTGGCTTGCAACGCCTTCGTGACGACCAATACGGCGACCGCTATGGCGGCCCTTTCCTGGTGTTTCATCGAAATGATCCACCGAGGAAAAGCCACGACCCTCGGAGCGGCTTCGGGTGCGGTGGCGGGTTTGGTGGCTATCACTCCGGCTTGCGGTTATGTAAATATCTCGGGAGCGCTTTGGATCGGGGCTTTGGTGAGCCTGTTCTGCTACCTAGCGATCCAAGTGAAGATCAAATTGGGTTATGACGATTCCCTGGACGCCTTCGGGGTTCATGGTATCGGAGGGACTTTTGGGGCCTTGGCGACGGGCTTGTGGGCGGTCAAAGCCGTGAACGGCCATGATGGATTTTTCGCGGGCAACCCCGCGCAGTTGGTGACACAGATAAAAACGGTGGTGGCGACGATGATCTTCTCATTCCTGGGTACGATCATTCTTTATTTTGTGGTGGAAAAGACCGTTGGCTTGCGCGTCAGCCAGAAGGATGAGGAATTAGGTTTGGACTTGTCGCAACATGGGGAAGAGGGGTATCACATTTAAAGTTGGATATTCGTTCCCAGATGTCAGCTTCAGCTGACATCTGCTCTATGGGCAGAGTGTATAAATTGTGAGGGAGGCAAGAATGAAAAAAATCGAAGCGATCATAAGGCCAAGCGCCTTGAGGGCGGTTTTGGATGGTCTAAAAGCGGTCGGTTATTCGGGTGTGACCGTGGCGGAGGTACAAGGCCATGGAAAGCAAAAAGGGATCACCGAATCTTACCGAGGTCAAAGCGTGGAAGGGCTTTTGCCCAAGCTTTCGGTGACGGTGGTGGTCGGGGACAAACAACTCAATAAAGTGGCTCAAATCATCACCCGTACCGCCAGGACGGGCGAGATCGGCGATGGAAAAATTTTCGTATCGCCCATGACCACCGTGATCCGTATACGTACCGGTGAAAAAGGCGAAAAAGCGATTTAAGTATTTTTCTAGTACACTATTAGCCCGGTTGGAGTTTTTCCTTCCGGGCTAGTTTTTTGTGAAGGAACGTTTTCATGACTCGATGGACCTTAGTGGTTACAGGACTGATCTTGTTTTTGGTGGTCGAGCTTCAGGCTGGAGAAGCTTTTCCGTCTTTCAAAGTCGTCCCCTGGAACGGCCACAAAGCCGCCACTTCCCTCACCTTTGACGACGGCGATCCCTCGCATCTGGATGTGGCCGTTCCTGAGCTCAATAAGCGAAAAATGAGAGCGACCTTCTTCTTGATCGCGAACAAGATCGACCGCAAGGACGAATGGCGCGGGGTTTTGAAGACGGGACATGAGATCGCGAACCACACGTTGGACCATAAACACGCGAACGAGTTAAGTCCCAAGGAAGCCAATGCCCAGGTAGTGGGCGCGCGGAACGTTCTTCAAAAAGAATTCGGCGTGGAGGTACACACTTTCGCTTACCCCTTTGTCGAAATAACGCCCGATCTGAAAGAGTGGGTCACTCAAACCAGCGTTTTGGCTCGAGGCGGCGGTGAACGATTGGCCCAGCCTGACCCGCAGATCGATTGGTGGAATATTTCGGCCTATAGCACGATGACGGATCATCCTTTCCCTGTTTATCAAAAATGGATCGACCGGGATCTAAAATCCCACGGCTGGTTGGTTTGGATCGTTCATGGACTTGAAGGTACACCCTGGGGATGGCAACCCATTTCGAGGAAGATGTTCGTCCAGATCCTCGACTACCTTCAATCGAAGGACATTTGGGTGGGGACCTTCCTGGAAGTAGGGAGTTATTTGCGGGCCCAGAAAATTTTTGAAAAAAGAGCGGTTCGTGTCTCAGGGAAAGAAGAGGTCCTGACATGGGTCGTGCCCGATCATTTTCCGTCGAATATTGTCCTGAAGGTGCGTGCGCCGAAAAAAAGCCGGAAAGTGGAGCTTTGGCAAGGTAAAACGAGAATCCAACCGGACGCGCAGGGGGACTACGGTGTTTCGTTCAACGCCGGAGAATTGACGGTTCATTGACAGAGATGAAAAATATTTTGAAAGTCACTTTTGTTACGTGGGTTTAGCTGGCATTATTGTTTTAAATACCCTTAAAATGCCTGCTGTTCCGGCTGTCGTTTTTAGGAACGATCACCACAAGATCCATTTGGGTTCAGGAGTATTCGATGGCGACGATCAAGGATGTGGCTAAAAAAGCGGGAGTGACCATTGGAACGGTTTCCAGGGTTCTCAACAATAAAAAGTGGGTCAGCGATTCCTGCCGCAAGAAGGTTGTCGGCGCGATCAAAGATCTTCACTATAAACCGCAGGCTCACGCGCGTCGTCTGCGTCAAAAACATTCCCGCATTTGCGGTGTCATCGCGCCTCATCACACCTCCATATTTCACAGCCCCTTTTTCACCAGCATCATGGAAGGGCTGGAAGAAGTGGCGGCCCTTAATCAATACCGTCTTCTGCTCCATCCCTTGACCGAGACCGCCCGCACTCAGATCTCTTATCGGACCCTTCTGGGCGACGGCAGCGTGGACGGCATGTTCGTTTTGAACGCTTGGTCCACCGATATTTCCATCCGTGAATTGGAGGAAGCCAAGGTCCCGTTCGTCCTGATCAACGGTAAGGTCGGAGGTCATGAGAACCTGCCTTATGTCGGTTTTGACAACCGGGGCGGGGTGAAAATGGCGGTCGATCACCTGGTGAAACTCGGACACGATCGCATCGGCATCATCAACGGGCGGATGACCACGACCAACGCCATGGAACGTTTTCAGGCTTTTCAGGAAAATCTGGCCGAACACCGGCTTGATTTTCAAAAGGATTGGGTGGCCGATGGGGAGTTT
>CAYXYA010000293.1:0-3247 GCA_964469185.1 uncultured bacterium
ACGAGACCATGTCGCCGGAGCAGTGGGAGCTGGTCTGGCAGAGGCATGATTATGATTACGCTTACGAAGTGCCGGGGCTCGCCCGTTTCCGTTCCAACGTCTTCTTCAATCAGCAGGGTATCGCGGCGGTCTTCCGCACCATCCCAACCAAGATCCTCACGCTGGACGAGCTGCGTATGCCGCCGGTGTTGGGCGAGTTATGTAAAGTGAAACGCGGACTCATTCTGGTGACAGGTCCGACGGGAAGCGGCAAGAGCACGACACTGGCGGGGATGATCGACGCCATTAATTCCTCCCGTGAAGCCAACATCCTCACCATCGAGGACCCCATCGAATTCGTCCATCCGGTCAAGAAGTGCAAGATCACCCAACGTGAAGTCCACCGGGATACCCACTCGTTCAAAGCGGCCCTGCGTTCTTCCATGCGCCAAGACCCGGACATCATTCTGGTGGGTGAGATGCGCGATTACGAGACCATTTCCCTGGCTATCGCGGCGGCGGAAATGGGCATCCTAGTTTTCGGAACGCTTCATACCAATTCGGCGGCTAAGACCATCGACCGTATCATCAATGTTTATCCCTCGGATGAACGGGATAAGGCCCGCGGCGCTTTGGCCGCCTGCGCGAAGGGCATCGTGGCTCAACAACTTTGTCCTACGAAGGACGGCAAGGGCCGTTGCGCTGCCGTGGAAGTGCTCACTTACGACAAGAGTCTGCCCAATTTGATCCGCACGGGCAAAGTTTCCAGCCTCAACTCCCTTATCGAATTGGGTGCCAAGCAGGGCATGATCACCATGGATCAATGTCTGACGAAATTTTACGATGAAGGCCGCATTACCGCTGAAGAGGCTTACCTGAAGGCAAATGAGAAGAAAAAGTTCCAACCCATGATGGACATGGAGATCGCCGAGGCGCTGAAGGAAAAAGAGAAGCAAGCCGCGGGTAAATAACGGCTTAAATCCTCCTCTTATCCCCCTTTGTCAAAGGGGGAGAAAGGGGGATTTGCAGTAATGTTTCCAATGTCAAATTTGACGAAGGTTTAAATGAAAAAAGCCTGTCATGCTTGTGGAACGGTATGGGACGGTTCGCCGGGTTCCCAACCGGGCAGGGAAGAGACCTGTGTGAAGTGCGGAACCGATCTTCACTGCTGCCTGAATTGTTCGCTCTACGACCCCTCCACTCCACGCCAATGCACCAGCCGAACGACGGAGAATGTTAAAGACAAGGAAAAGCGGAATTTCTGCGAGGAGTTCATGTTCGGTTCCAGATCCGGCGGCTCCGCGCCGCCGAAAGACGATATGGGTCAAAAGTGGAAGGATGTTTTTGGTTGATCGAATAGGCGGACTAAAATATCAACGGAGGTTTTTATGAGTATGTTCGAATCGGATAGCTCAGCAGAGAAGAAACCGAAAAAGATAAAACCGTATTACCGAGTCTATACCCTTAACGATGACGGAGAAGAATTCAACCACGATGACGATTGTGTCGTCGAGGCGGTAGCGGTAGGAAATGTGGCTCATTATGTGGTCAAGAAACCGGACGGATCGATCGATGGCATGTATCCCTTTACTTCGGTCGAGGGCGTTTGGCGTGTCACTGAGGAAGAAGATGAGGACGAATAGGTCGGGCCTGTGAAGAATATTTCCAAACGCGAAATTCTTTACGCCAATTTATTAGGTGCTTTATTTGTGATCGTTTCAGGGATATTGGTCGAACACTTTTTAAATTTGGATTCGTGGGTAAAGGGAACGGTTATTTTCACCGCGTTCTTGGTATATGCCCTGAGCGAGAAGATTTGGATCATCGGTAGAAATTTAGCCGGTAAAAAGTGATCAAAGCTTTTCCAGCTGCTCTTGAACTTGAAGAGTCAAAGGATGATCCTCTCCCAAACTTTTTTTCAAGATAGATAAGGATTCGTTCAAGTCCATGACGGCTTTTTTCTTTTCTTTTGGTATTTTTTCCTCGGCGGACGCCAAGTTCGCGAGGGTCAAAGCGACTTGGGGATGGCCTGGACCGAAAACTTGTTTTTGGATCAGCGCGATCCGGCTGAAAAGAACCTTGGCATCGGCGTAATGGCCCAAGGCCATATGGGTTTTAGCGGCTTTGCTCAAGTTCGGAAGCGAGGAATAAATGTCCGGCCCCAGCACTCTTTTTCGAA
The DNA here is from genome assembly GCA_964469185.1 of uncultured bacterium. Classification (GTDB taxonomy): domain Bacteria; phylum Oederibacteriota; class Muellerivitia; order Muellerivitales; family Muellerivitaceae; genus CAYXYA01. Next base: position 2,159 of record CAYXYA010000293.1, read on the forward strand.
TGACCAGAACTTCCTCGTAAAGTTTTTGGGCTTTTTCATCTTCCCCCCGGGTTTTGTAAAGATCCGCGATTCTTTCCTGGGCATCGGCGACTTCGGGATGATCCATTGGAAATTTTTTTTCCTTTATCTTGAGGATCCTTTGAAGCAGGGTTTCTACTCCCTTGAAGTCTTTTTCCGCCATTAAAACAGTATAAAAATCATCCAAAGTTTTGACATATTCTTCCGAATCGGGTTTTAAAGATTTTTCGTCGATATCCAGTGATCTGGACAATGCCGCTTTAGCCTGTTCGATCTTGGAAAGGTCGATATACAACCTTCCCAGATTCCGCAGGGTTTGGGCCAAGAAGAGGGATTCTTCTCCCGAGACTTTTCTCTCGATAACTTGGGCCCTTAGATAGAGCATCTCAGCTTCCGAATACCGCCCCAAATCGGTATAGAGGGTGGCTAGGTAATTCAGGGACTCCGCCATGTCGGGGTGGTTGGACCCCAGGATTTTTTCCAGAATTGCCAATCCCCATTTGTATTCCTCTTCCGCCTCTCGGTAACGGGCTTGATAGCGGTGGATGGCCGCCAGGTCGTTCAGGATCGGAACGAGAAGAGGGCTGGTGGATCCATATTGATCTTCGGCCATCTTTAAGGCGCTTTCTTCCGTTAGGGCGGCCTCGGAAAAACGTCCGTCCCGCGCGAGGTGGTAAGCCGAGAGCCTCAACGATATGAAGCCATTGTCACCATCCATGAGCCTGGCGGCGAGATGCTCCGCATGGGCTTTTTCCCCCCAAGAGAAAACCTGGAGCAAAATGAAAACAAGGGTCGGAATAAGCCGGCTCAAGAGAGGAAGTTTCATTAGCGGCCAAACCTTCCAATAGAGTCTTCCAGAAGCGGGGGAGGAGGGATCGGAGTGGACTCCAATTTTGGGGAGGGGGGGCAATCGTGCCCCAAAACAACCACGTTAGCATCCCGCTCGAATTCATCGATCCAATTGAAGGGAGAGCCGCCGTCCAAAGAAGAAGTGGCCCTGGAAAGGTGGGCTCCACTGTCGAAGGTCAAATCCGCGGCCTCCGCCAGGCCGCCCGAGTTACCCAAGTCGGA
>CAYXYA010000294.1:0-3237 GCA_964469185.1 uncultured bacterium
CCGCATATCGGCACGCCATGATGGCGGTGGTCAGGGCCGCGGAGCAGAGAAAACCTTTGCTCCGTTCGTCGAATACCGGAATTTCTTTGGCGACGGATCCTTTCGGCACTGTATTAACCTCCGCTCTTTTGTATGAAGAAAAAGTTTTGACCGTGGACGTTTGGTCGGTTTCTTCCGGGCCGACGCTCTATTCAAGGATGGGCAATTGGTTCCCCTGGTTTTGTCTAACAGTGACATTTGGCTGGGTCTTTCTGGCCTTCCTGAAACGTCCCAAGACGGACGCGTTGGAAGCTTCGAAGGTCGATCCAGACCGCTCTTTGGAGGGAAGAAATGCCGTCTAAAAAAATTCCTCAATTTTTAAAAGTCGCGGCCTTGGGCGAATTAAAAGAGGGGCAGTCCAAAAAGTTCGTGCTTAAAAGAAAAGACAGGTCGACCGAGGCTTTTGTCATCAAAAAGGGTGGAAAGCACTACGCTTATTTGAACTTGTGCCGGCATTGGCTGGTGGGTTTGGATTTTGACGACAGTGAGTTTTTTTCCGAGGATAAAGAGTGGCTGGTTTGCAAGAATCATGGGGCGCTCTACGAACCGGCGACGGGCTTTTGCGCGGGCGGGCCTTGCGGCGGTGCCGGTCTATATCGGGTCCCTTTGGTCGAAAAGAAGGAAGATCTATACGCGGATCTAGAGAAGATCGATTGGGGGGATTAACGGCAGTCCGAAGTTCTTAGTCCGTAGTTAAATATTCAATTTCCACAACCGAGAACTCAACACTGCGAACTTCGAACTATTTTTCAGATGGGATGTAGGCCCCGCTGGGTAAGGCCGGTAGTCTCATTCAGTCCGAACATCAAGTTCATGTTCTGAACGCCTACGTGGGCCCCGCCCTTGCCGATGCTATCCAAGACACTGAACACGACGATCCGACCCCGAGCCTCATCCACATCCAAACCGATATAGGAAAAATTCGTGCCGGAAACGCTGTTGACCCAGGGGTAGGGTTTGTATTGCCAGGAAGCCTTTTCTTCCTTTGGCATGTCGTAAACCTTCACGAAGTACTCATCTTTATAGAACGCTTTATAAAGGTCCAAAATTTTCGCACGGCTGACTTTTTTGGTCGAGAAGGCGTGACAAATATCAAGGATGCCCCGGACGATCGGAACGTAGACCGGGGTGAAGCTGATCTTGACTTTCTTTTTGGATAAAGCGGTGAGTTCCTGCTCGGCTTCAAACGTGTGGCGGTGGCCGACGACGTTGTAGGGGATGAGGTTATTCCCGATCTCGGCATGGTGCGCGGGACGAGATAGATCAGCGCCTATTCCGGCGGTGCCGGAAAGGCCGTCCACCACGATCTTGGAGGTGTCGATAAGATTCGCTTTCACAAGCGGCCCCAGACCCAAAATAGCCGCAGAGGCGAAGCATCCCGGATTGGCGATGACGCGGGCGTTCTTGATCTCTTGCCGGTGCAATTCAGGAATACCGTAAACGGCTTCCTTCGCCAGGTTCCAACTCTTATGTTTTTTGTTATAAACTTTTTCCCATGTGGTCCTGTCGCTCAAACGGAAATCCGCGCCCAGGTCGATGACTTTGGCGCCTTCTTTGATGAATTTAGGCGCGAGTTCTTGGGGCACGCCGGTTGGAAGGGCCATGAAAACCACATCGACAGGCGTGGTCTGGTCCGGACGGATAAAGCTCAGTTTCTCGCCGTAAAGGTTGGGGTGATAATCCGCGACTTGGGCGTCGCTGCGGCTGGTCGCCCAGGCGATCTCGACTTCAGGATGGTTCATTAGGACTCGAAGGACTTCGCCGCCCATGTAACCTGTGGCGCCATAGATGCCGACCTTGATCATATGTCCCTCGCTTTGATGCGTTCGATAGCGTCAAACCCGCCCTTCGGGCAGAGTTTATACGCTCCTCAGCATCAACCCTGAGCAAATCCCGACCTCAGGTCGGGTGTCGAAGGGTTGACTGAATTCTTGAACAGGCTCGCGGAGAAGAGAAGCATGGAAATTGGTGACCCCAACGGGATTTGAACCCGTGTTGCCTGGATGAAAACCAGGTGTCCTAGGCCTCTAGACGATGGGGTCAACTATGCCAAAAGCCTCGTAAAAGAGAGCAAATTCTAGGGGAGCGGGGTGTGGAAGTCAAGAAATGAACCCGCAAAAACCTTGCCAAACCGAGTGATTCAGGCGCGAGTCGCGGAGAGAAAATTTTGTCGACGGCCATTATTCAAGGGATGACGATGGGGAATGGTGCCGTTATGATAACCGCATCGAATTTTCGGTTATGACATCGTTGGAGTTTTTTTAAACATCTTTTCGGAGATACTCAATGGCCAAGAAAAAGAAAAAAAGCACGGTCAAGAAAACGGCCGCGAAATCCAAGAATCCCAAGATCAAATTCGAAACGACTCAAGGCGAGTTCACCGCTGAACTTTATGCGGATGTGCCGACTACGATACAAAATTTCATGGATCTGGTTTCTCGGAGTTTTTATGACGGGCTGACCTTTCATCGGTATGAGCCTGGGTTCGTCATCCAGGGAGGGGACCCGATGGGGACGGGAATGGGTGGTTCCGAAAAGAACATTCCACTCGAGATCACGGGACACAAACACGTGATGGGGGCTCTGGGAATGGCTCGCTCGCAGGATCCGAACTCGGCTTCCAGCCAGTTTTACGTTTGTCTTAAAGACACGCCGTTTTTGGATGGGAATTACGCGGTTTTTGGGCAAGTCATCCAGGGCATGGAAAAGGTTTCGGCGTTGAGGAAGGGCGATAAAATGCTGAAAGTGATGTTGGTCAAATAAAGCGGTCCATTATCTTTGTTGGAGGGAAGCATGCTGAGGAAATTGTGCTTAGTTCTTCTTTGCGGTTTAATGTTGGCGGGTTGTACTTCCCAAAACCCTAAATTTCAAATTGAGACCACCCAGGGCAATTTTACGGTGGAACTTTTTTCGGATGTTTCCGTCACCACGAAGAACTTTGTCGACCTGGCAAATTCGGGTTTTTACAACGGGCTCCTTTTTCACCGTTATGTTCCGGGTTTCGTCATCCAAGGCGGGGATCCGAGGGGAACCGGTATGGGTGGGTCCGAAAAGACCATTCCCCTCGAGATCACGGATCATAAGCATGTGGCGGGAGCTTTGGGCATGGCCCGTTCCCAAGACCCTAATTCAGCTTCAAGCCAGTTCTATGTCTGTCTCTCCGCCACTCCCCAGTTAGATGGAAGTTACGCGGTTTTC
>CAYXYA010000295.1:0-3232 GCA_964469185.1 uncultured bacterium
GTTTTAAACGTAATTGCTGACTATCGTGGCTTCATTTGAAGCCCTTGCTCAGGAGAAGAGATGAATAAAGATCTGGCCGGTTTTCTTAGTTCCATCGAAGAAAAGTCCCTCGGCCACCTGAAGGATATGGCGGCCATCAATTCCTTCACCTTCAACCGCCAGGGCGTGAACCAAGTGGTGGCCTATTGCGCCGACTTGTTCAAGCCTCTGGGTTTTAACGCCAAGCGGGTTCCTTCCAACGATCCGCGATGCGGCGACCATCTTTTTTTGAGCCGTCCGGGCAACGGGAAGGGGAAGTTGATCCTGGTTGGACACCTCGACACGGTATATCCCGCCGAGCAAGAAAAAGAGGACGGTCATGTCTGGTTCGAGGAGGGCGACCGCATTTACGGGCCCGGAGTGGCGGACATGAAGGGCGGCATCGTCCTTATCCACATGATCCTTCAGGCCCTGCGTGAAAAAGATCCGGTTTTTTTCGACTCCATCCATTGGGACATCCTGATCAACGCCACCGAGGAAACCGGATGCGAGGACTTTCCGGTCCTGGCGCGGGCCTACGCCGGCCCCGGCACGATCGCCTGCCTGGTCTATGAGGCGGGGTTCGTGAAACCGGGCGGCGAAAAAAGATCCACGCTTTGCGTATCGCGAAAAGGTTCCGCCCGTTTCCGTTTGGAAGTGGAAGGCAAAGCGGCCCACTCCGGAGAGAACCACGCGCAGGGAGCCAGCGCCATCCGCGAGCTGGCCAGAAAGATCGAGCAGATCGAGTCCCTCACGGACTATGACAGGCAATTGACCTTGAATGTCGGCGTGGTCTCCGGCGGCAAGGTCGTGAACACCGTGCCGCCTAAGGCGGCTTGCGATGTCGACTTAAGGGCGGTCACCCTCGAGGATTTTAAAAAAGGGAAGGAAATGATCCTCGCCCTGGCCGGGCCCGGCACCGTCAAGAGCGCCGACGGGTCCTTCACCTGCCAGCTCAAGGTCCTCCCGGAGGCGGGTTATCCGCCCTGGCCCGAGAACGACCCCAGTCAGGATCTCTTCACCGTTTTTTCAAAGGCCGCCGGTGACTTGGGTCTTCAACTTTTCGCCCGCAAAGCGGGCGGGGCCAGCGACGGGAACCATTTTTACGATCTCGTCCCCACGGTCGATGAACTCGGCCCCTTGGGCGCCAACATCCACTGTTCCATTCATCGTCCCGAAAAGGGACTGGAACGGGAGTTCGTTCTGAGGTCCTCCTTCGTCGAGCGCGCCCTGTTGAACGTCGCGGTCATTCAAACCCTGGCCAAAAACCCCAAAGGTCTTTGATGCCCGATACCATCCCTCAGACCATCGAGACCATCGAGCAGTTGGACGAGCTTTTGTCCCGCCCGGATGAGGGCGTCATCCAGACCCTCAAGCAGAGCAAAGGGGACATCCTGGTTTTGGGCGCCGCGGGAAAGATGGGTCCCACGCTCACCTTGATGTTGAAGCGGGCGCTGGAGGAAGTCGGCTTGAAACGCAAGTTGTTCGCCGTCTCGCGTTTCTCCGACCAAGAGTCGCGCCGTTTTTTTCAGGACCATGGCACCGCGACGCTGGAATGCGATCTTCTCGACCCCAAGGCCCTGGCCGCGCTGCCGGAGGCTGAGAATGTTTTCTTTCTGGCCGGCCGCAAGTTCGGCACCTTGGATTCCGAACACCTGACCTGGGCCGCGAACGCCCTGGCGCCCGCTTACGTGGCTTCCCGTTTCAAGAATTCCCGCATCGTAGCCTTGTCCACGGGCTGTGTTTATCCCATGGCGCCGGTGGAGGGGAAGGGTTGTTCTGAATCCACAAGACCGGACCCGCCGGGGGAATACGCCCAATCCTGTCTGGCGCGCGAGCGCATGTTCGAATATCACAGCCGTTCGTCGAAGACGCCCTGCTGTCTCATCCGGCTCAATTACGCTATCGATCTGCGCTACGGTGTCCTGCTGGATATCGCGAAGAAGATAACGGCGGGCCAGGCTGTCGACCTGACCGCGGGCTACGTGAATATCATTTGGCAGAGGGAAGCCAATGCCCGCATCATTCGGGCTTTGGCTCATTGTGAAACCCCGCCTAAAATTCTCAACATCACCGGCCCTGATAAACTTTCCGTGCGTTGGTTGGCCGAGCGTCTGGGTGAAAGGCTGCGCCGCGCGCCCATTTTCCAGGGGAGTGAGGCTCCGACCGCCTGGCTTTCGGACGCGGGACTTTCCGTCCGCTTATTCGGAGCTACAAGTATCGGCGTGGAGCAAATGATGGACTGGGTCGCGGGTTGGGTGGAAAGAGGCGGGAAAGATATCGGCAAGCCCACCCATTTTGATAACCATTCGGGAACTTTTTAGGATCGCTCATGGACCAAATCCCCAAAAAATTATTGGCTGATTTCAGGCGGGGAACGGTGATCCCGGCCATGCCCTTGGCTTTGGACTCCAGGCGAAAGCTCGATCCCCTTCGCCAGCGGGCGCTCATCCGTTACTATCACGCGGCCGGTGTCGGCGGTTTGGCGGTCGGGGTCCACACCACCCAATTCGAGATCCGCGATCCTAAATTTTCTTTGTTCGAGCCTCTGCTGAAGCTGGCGTCGGACACGCTCGATGAACTCGCCCAAAGCACGGGCAGACCCATCCTCAAGATCAGCGGGGTTTGCGGACGAACGAAGCAAGCTTTGCGGGAAGCTGGCCAGTCGCGGAAGAACGGTTACCATGCCTGCCTCTTGAGTTTGGCGGCCCTTAAAGGAAAAAGTGAGAATGATTTGATCGAGCATTGCCGGGAAGTTTCACGGGAACTTCCGTTGATCGGATTCTATCTTCAAAAATCCGTGGGCGGTCCTGAGCTTTCTTATTCTTTCTGGCGTCGATTTTTCGCGATCAAGAATGTCCTGGGCGCCAAGATCGCGCCCTTCAACCGTTATCAAACCTTGGACGTGGTCCGCGCCTTGGCGGCATCTGGCCGTGAAAAAGAGATTACCTTATATACGGGCAACGACGACAATATCGTTCCCGATCTTTTGACCCGGTACGCCGTTAAAGTTTCCGGAAGGACGAAATTCCTCAGGATCCGCGGCGGGCTTCTGGGTCACTGGGCGGTGTGGACGCGAAAGGCGGTATTGCTTCTCGCGGAGATCCACAAACTGATCGATTCCGGCCGTCCTATCCCGGCCGAATTGCTTCAGCGGGGAATTGAGATCACGGATTGTAACGCCGCCTTTTTCGATCCCTCCCATGACTTCAAA
>CAYXYA010000296.1:0-3191 GCA_964469185.1 uncultured bacterium
GGTTCAACCAAACGAGATGTAAATAGAGGTTGGCCCGTATCCCTAGGTCCTTGTAGGCCCTCATCTTGAAGAAGGCGAGTGCCAGCTCGTGTCGCATGATCGCGACCTTCGGATCACTGGGGCCCAGGGCGAAGATATCTGGTTTTTTGACAGTGGACTGCTTCATCCGGCGACTGGCTTCCATGATCTTGGGTTCGGCCGCGGCGCGGATCTTCTCGAAGTCCTTGTTCTGCGCCGCGAAGGTGCAGTGGGGACAGACGGTGATGGCGTAAAAATAGGGACATTCGCCCTCATAGACGTTCTGAAAATCGCTTTCCTTGCCCACGACCTTGATCGTGGAGGCGCGCATGCGGGTGGTCTCAAATTCGCCCGCGCAGAAGGGGCACTTCAGCTTTTGGTTCCAGAGTGGGGCGACCAATGTTAATGCTCCGGCCGTTTCATTAAGTGCAGCGCTTTTCGCAGGGGTTCGTCCAAGGCGTCCGCGATCAATTGAAAACCCAGCGTGTTGCAATGGATCCCGTCCACCAACCCATAGGCGGTCTCGGGCGTGATCATCTCCGCGCCATCCACGACAGTAATGTTCTCGTCCCCGGTTTTGGCCGCGGCGGCAACGAAATCCTCGATGACTTTTTTCAACGCTTCTTTGGGTCCGTCGGTCTGGTAGTAGGGAGTGGTCACCAAGATCGGTGTTTTCGGGAACTTGTGCCGGAGGATCTTCACGAAGGCCGGGAGGGTCTTTGCCATTTGGTCCGGCCCGACGTTGGCCCAATAATCCAGGACGATCGCGGAGGCCTTGATCTCGGTGATGGCTTTCGCGACCGATTCGTCCCCGTGGCCGTTGCCGCTGAAACCCAAGTTGACGAAATCGACGTTCAACCGGCGCGACAGGATGGCCTCGTAGCTCGCGCCCGGATTCGAGGCGCAGCCGCCCTGGGTGATGCTGGTGCCGTAATAAACGACAGGACCATTCACCTTAAAAGAGGAGGCCGGCTTGACGCTCGCGCCGTTATCTAGGTCGATCTCCTGGATCGTCGCGCCCTTATAAAGCGGCATGTAAAGAGTGATGTCCTTTTCCACGCCTTTCTCGCCCAGGTCCCAGGTGCCGGTCACTTTTCGATCAGGACCGATCGGTAGATTGCTCCCGCGATAGAGCCCGTTCACATAGATGTCGAATCCATTCTCGCCGATGCTGGTGATGTGATACATGACGTCCGCGGTGGCGCATTCCGCTTTGAGCGTGAGGGTCTTCGAGTCGGTGCGGAAACGGATCCTTCCGCCGGAGGGGCTTTGGGCGAGTTCCCAGACTTCTTTTCGGAAACTATCCTTCAGCCGGATGGGAAGCCGGTAGAGGTTGGGTTTATCGTCCTTGAACCAGGGTAAACCAACGACTTCCAAACGTTGATCCGGGAACGGAATGATCTGCATGGGTTCTCCCTCGGCAAAAGTGATCGCCGGAATGATGGCTAAGAATAAAGCGGACTTCCAAACTGGACATTTTTTCATCGCTTTTTCCTCTGTATCGAGTTCCACGAAAGTTTGATCGTCCTAAAAGCGGTTTGGCTTGGTTTTGAGCGGCTTGGAATTGTATTGTCGCTTAAAAGACCCCGGGGTAAAAGGCGGATGTTGGGAGTGGGATACATTTTTATTTAATGGACGCTTCGGACCCAAAAGCGGATAAAATACGGTTTCTTAGTAAAAATCCCCTGATTTCATTTAGAATTGGCTGGGTCAGAAACTGGAAACGACCCATCGACCTAGATCGAGGAGCGGACGCGTGGCATTCGACCTAATGAATAAATACAAATACAAACCGTGGCATTTTATGGCTGTTGTGGGATCCGCCGCCGCGGTTTTCAGCATTTGGTTCTATATGAACGGCACCCCGATGGCGCCGGATGGGAGCGGCGCTCCCGGAGTTCCACAACCGGGTGGGGCGGGGTCCGCTCCGCCTCTTCTTTCATCCGCTCCCGCGTGGGGGAACAGGGTGCAGGTGACGATCCGTCCGAAAATAGCCGCTATGGCGGTCGTCCAGGTCATGGACCAAAAAAACAAGCTGGTGAAGGTGTTGTTCTCGGGCCGAGTGCAACCGGGAGAATACACCTACGATTGGAACAAAAAGAACGAAAATGGCAAAACCGTAGCTCCGGGGAAATATTATTGTTTGGTCAAATACCCGGATATTCACATGGAAACCCGGGCCGCGCTGGACGTACAATAAAAAACGCTTTGGATGTTTTTGGGATAAAAAAAGCCTGTTTGATCACAAAGTGAAAATCGAGCGCCTGAAAAGGGGTCGGCATGAAGAACTGTCCTAAGTGCGGGGTCGCGAATAATGACGACGCGAAGTCTTGTGCGGGCTGTGGGCATAAATTCAGCAAGTTCAACCGGCGCGTTATCCTAGGGATCGCCGCAGGTGTCGCCCTCCTCCTGATCGGCGCGGGGTCCTATCTCGTCTTTTTCCATCCGGCTCCTGAACCCATCCCTCCCACGCCTGAACCGGTCGTTCAAGCGGCGCCTATCCCCTCGGATCTTGGTGTCAGCAAAGAAAAGGGAATGGTATTGATCAAGGCGGGGAACTTTTGGATGGGTTCCTCGGACGACGAGGAAGAGAACAGCGCCAGCGAGTATCCGCGGCATCAGGTCTGGCTGAACGCTTATTACATCGACAAGTACCCGGTAACCTTCGACCAGTTCGATAAATTTTGCGACGCGATCGGAAAACCCCATGTGAACGACCAGGGATGGGAACGGGGCAAGAGGCCGGCCATCAACATGACCTGGCAGGACGCGAGTGAATATTGCCAATGGGCGGGCAAGCGCCTACTGACCGAAGCGGAGTGGGAGAAGGCCGCGAAAGGCGGGACCGACACGATTTATTTCTGGGGAGATGACCCGGACCAAGCCGGAGAATACGCCTGGTTCGCCGGGAACTCCGACCTGATGACCCATCCGGTCGGTTTGAAGAGGCCGAATCGTTTTGGTTTGTACGACATGACAGGGAACGTCTGGCAGTGGCTGGGCGATTGGTATGACCCCGACTATTACCCCGTCAGCCCCGCGAAGGATCCCAAAGGGCCTTCGATCAAGAAGGGCAAATACAGGGCTCAGCGCGGCGGCTCCTGGTTTTTCGCCGCTGAAGCGCTGCGCGTCGTGAACCGCAGCGGGGATGACCCGAAGCATGCCAGCATCTA
>CAYXYA010000297.1:0-3181 GCA_964469185.1 uncultured bacterium
TGATCATATCCTTTTCCACAGACGCCAATACCCCTCCCGAAGGCAATACGGTTGGATGCGGCGAGGCGAAAGTGGCCATACCCTGTCCGGTCAACTCGACCGGCAGATGCTCCCGCCGAATGAGCGTGTCGTCGTTCAAGGTGACGATGCGCTCGATCACGTTCTCGAGTTCGCGCACATTGCCGGGCCAACGGTAGGCCCGCATGATATCGAGGGCTTCTGGGGTTATCCCCTCAAAGCGGGTCGGACGTTTGGCGCGCATTTGATCGAGGAAATAGCGGATCAATATCGCCAGGTCCCCTTCCCGGGAGCGGAGCGGGGGCATCTCAATGACGATGACGTTCAAACGGTAAAAGAGGTCCTCCCGGAATCTTCCTTCTTGGATCGCCTGCTTCAAGTCCCGGTTGGTCGCCGCGATGACCCGAATGTCCACCTTCACCGTCTCGGTGCCGCCTACTCTTTGCAGTTCCCGCTCCTGGAGGACCCTCAGAAGTTTCACCTGGGTCGAAAGCGAGATCTCCCCGATCTCATCCAAAAAAACGGTGCCATGATGTGCGGCCTCGAATTTCCCGATCTTTTGTCCGATCGCGCCGGTGAAGGAACCTTTCTCATGGCCGAACAACTCGCTTTCCAAAAGCGATTCACTGAGCGCCGAACACGAGATGGCGACAAAGGGTTTGTCGTGCCTGGCCGATTGCTCATGGATGGACTGGGCCACAAGCTCTTTTCCCGTTCCATTCTCTCCCAGCACCAATACCGTCGCGTCGCTAGCCGCGGCTCTCTTGATCAGGTCTTGGATGTTCTTCATGGCGGGGCTCTCCCCGATCAAGACCGTTTTCGCGAGCGGGCCTTCTTTTTGGGAAGCCGCCGAGATCATCGATTTGGAAAGGGAGAACAAGATGGAGGCGGCGTCCTTCGAGGACCTCACGAATTCCTCGTAATCTTCTTTCATGCGGCCCGTGAGTCCCTCGTGATAATAAACCTGTCCCAGGTTATAGATCGCGTTGACATGATCCGGATCCTGTTTGAGGACGCTCTTGAATTCCGCGATGGCCTTCTCGATCTCGGACTTCTTGAAGTAACAAACACCCAGATCGTTCTGGATGTTCAGCCTTTCCCCGCCCGGCGGCAGGATCTTGAGGGCTTTTTTATAAACCTGGATCGCTTCCTCAAAACGTTCCAGGGTCATCAAACAATCCCCCAAACTCCCCAGTGCTAGGACATTTTTCGGATGGTCCGCGATGACCGTTTGATATTGCTCCAAGGCCTTTTCCACCTCGCCCCGCTGCTTGAGGAGCATTCCGAGGTTGAGCCGGCACTGAATGGTGAGGCTTTCTTGTGTGTGAAAAAGACCCAGATAAAAACGACCGGGTGTCAGGGGATGGATCAGCCGGAGGGCCTCCGTAAAAGAGGTCATGGCGTCATTGACTTGTCCTTGCTTTAACCGAATGAGCCCTGTGTTGAAATGAACGTCCAGGAGGTTGGGTTGGAGTTTCAGGGCCTTGCCATAGTGATCCAGCGCCGCGTTATCGTTCTGCAGATGAAAAGCCGCGTGACCCGCGTCCCGTACGGCGAAAACGCTCGAAGGCCGTCTTCTGACCACGCCTTTGAACAGGTGGAGCGCCCGATCGTATTCCCCCTGTTCAAAAGCCTCCATTCCTTCTTGTGCGGACTTCTCAACCGCTTCATAAGCCAGCCCGCACACGGGGCAAAAACGGTCCTCGGGTTCGAGTGTTTTTCCGCATTCACGGCAATTCAGATCGCTCATGGTTTAGGCCTCCTCGTTTTGACCGAGGATTTTTTTGCGGTCCCGGAACCCTGAGAGGTTTTGACTTTTTTGGGCGAGAGTTTTTCGATCTGGAGGGCCAATAAATGGTCGGCTTGCGGATGATCCGCGTAAAGCTTTTTCAATCCCAGATACCAAACCCGTGCTTCTTTTAATTGCCCCGCCTTTTCCAGCTTGTAACCCTTACGGAATTCTTTTTCGAACTCGATGAAGCGCTGTTGTTCAGCCTCGGATAGATGGGTCGTCCAAAGGAAACCTGACGCCGTTAAAGCCGCCATGGTCATGAGATAGAGGAAATAGGGAGGGAAAGCCAGGACGCCCAAAAGATTGACGATCGTCAAGCCGCCCCAGTCAACGTTCTTCAACATGGTTTTCTGCTTCATGACGTTCCTCGGATCGGTGGAAGGAAACTTTACACCCCTGGACGAAGCCCTGCCATCCAGGAAAATGGTCTGCCGTCTTATTAAAGCACCAAGAGGACCCGCCGGACATAAAAAAAGCCCCGGCTCTTTCGAACCGGGGCTTTACAACAGCGATCGTTAAAGTTTTTTGTAATCCGCGATATTCAATCCCAGGGCTTCTTTGCGGGAAAGCTTGATCTTCTTGGTCTTCGGATCGATACCGATACACTTGACCAAAAGCTCGTCGCCTTCTTTCAGGACGTCTTCGACCCGTTCCACCCTGCCCTTGTCGAGCTGGGAAATATGGACCAGTCCGTCCGTGCCCGGAAGGATCTCCACGAAAGCGCCAAAGTCCATGATCTTCTTGACGGTGCCGAAGTAGACCTTGCCGTCTTCCGCTTCCGCCATGAGGCCGGCGATGAACTTCTGGGCGTTCTCGATATCCGTGCCGTTGGCCGAGGAGATATGAACGCTTCCATCGTCTTCCACGCTGACTTCCACTTTGAAGTCATCCTGTATCTTCTTGATCATAGAACCGCCCTTGCCGATGATCTCGCGGATCTTATCCGTCGGGATCTTGATCGTCACGATGCGGGGCGCGTAAGGCGACATCTTCTCGCGGGGCGCGCTGATGGTCTTATCCATGATGTCCAGGATCGTCAACCGGCCCTGCTTGGCCTGGGCCAATCCTTTTTCAATGACGTCGAAAGGAAGCCCGACGATCTTGATGTCCATTTGGATGGCCGTGATACCTTTACGGGTACCCGCCACCTTGAAGTCCATATCGCCGAAATGATCTTCCAGACCCTGGATGTCGGTCAGGATGGCGTATTTCGAGAGGTCGTCGTTGGAGACCAGTCCCAAAGCCACGCCCGCGCAGGCGCTCTTGATCGGAACACCGGCGTCCATCAAGGCGAGCGAACCGCCGCAGACCGAGGCCATCGAGGACGAACCGTTGGATTCCAAAATGTCCGAGGTCACCCGGATGGTGTAA
>CAYXYA010000298.1:0-3174 GCA_964469185.1 uncultured bacterium
ATATTTTTTCTATGTTTTATCGGGGTTTATCTCGACCGCTAAAGCGCAAGAATTGGATGCCCATCTTCTTTTGAAAAACGCCAAGACCTGGATGTACCAACTCCAAGGATTGGAAAGGCCCGAGGCGATAGAGGCGTTGGCGAAATCCCAATATCCTCTTTTGGTCCTGGAACCGACTCGAACGGTGAAGGGTAACGAAAAGTTCGACACGGCTGGAATAGTGCGAAAGCTCCGGATCCTTCCGAATGGCAAACGCCGGCTGATATTGGCTTATATCTGCGTCGGTGAAGCCGAGGAGTACCGCGCATATTGGCGCGAGAGTTGGAAAAGACCGACGGAGAAGAAAAAGGGAAGTCCGGATTTTATCGCGGGGCCCGATCCCGACGGTTGGTCCGGTAATTATCCGGTGGTTTTCTGGGACGCGCGCTGGAAAAAGATATGGCTTGGGGAATCAGGATTGGTGCGTCAAATGGCCAAGGACGGTTTTGACGGTGTTTACTTGGATTGGGTGGACGCTTTTAACTTTCCCCAAGTCCGGGAGACGGCCAAGGCTCGAGGATTGGACTCGGCTTTGGAAATGATCCGTTTCATCGAGCAAATAGGAAAGGAAGGGAAGAAAGTGAAGCCGGATTTTCTCGTGATCCCCCAAAATGGGACTGACCTGTTGGATGAACACCAGGCGCGCTATTTACGGGCTATTGATGGCCTGGGCGTGGAGGACACCTGGTTTCGCGGGACCGCGGAAGCTCAGTGGGAAAACGCGAAGGGCGGCGACCAACCGAGCGCGGATACCCAGGTCTCCCTGGCTCAGATCAAAAAATATATCCAAGCGGGTAAACCGGTTTTCAGTATCGATTATTGTTTGAAAAAAACTAACGCGGATAAAGTTTACCGAGATGCGCAAAAAGCGAGGATGCGGGCTTTGGTGACCCGGATGAACCTCTCGGCCATCACCTCATTTCCACCACCGGAGGAACAACAGCCATGAGAAGTTATTTTTTTGCGTTTTTCTTTATAACAGCCCTGCCTTTGTCGGCAGCCGACTATGTCGTCTCTCCCAAGGGGAATGATAAAAATCCAGGCACCTCCGAGAAGCCCTGGCGTACCGTCCAAAGGGCGGCCCTAAAACTCCAGGCCGGGGATAGGGTCTTCATCTGTGCCGGGATTTACAAGGAAAAAATTCGTTCCGCCCATTCGGGGACCAAGGACAAGCCGATCATCTATCAGGCCTTCCCTGGCGAAAGACCGGTCATTGACGGCAAAGATGTGAAACTGCCCGAATGGACCGGGCTATTTCTCGTCCAGGGACTCAGCTACATCCAGATTCGTGGACTGACCATCCAGAACGCGGGACCCTACGACGGCGACGCGGGTCTCATGGTGGATAAGTCGGACCATATCGTGATCGAGGGCCTCCGGACCTATAACACCAAGTCCTCGGGTATCGGCGTTTGGAAAAGCCGGGAAGTCTTGGTCGAGGGCAACGAGGTGGAGTTGGCCTGCAACGACGGATCCCAGGAATGCATCAGTATCGCCCAGACAGACGGGTTCGAGGTGCGGGACAACGAGGTGCATCACGGCGGGCCGGGGAACCACGGAGCGGAAGGCATCGACATCAAGGACGGTTCCTGCCACGGGACTGTCCACCATAACCATGTGCACCACATGAACCGCGTGGCGATCTATGTGGACGTCTGGAACAAACCCACGCACGACATCGAGGTCTTCGACAACGTCGTTCATGACAACACGCGGGACGGTATCGACCTGGCCGCCGAGAACGGGGGCGTCCTCGAGAGGGTGAAGGTCCACGATAACCTGGTCTACCGCAACGGGCATAACGGGATGACTTTCGCGGCCTGGGGGGAGAATGTTCCCCATCATGTCATTCAAGACCTCGAAGTCTTCAATAATACTTTTTGGAGGAACGGCACGGCGAAATGGGGAGGCGGGATTCTTTTTGAGAACAAGGAAGCCAAGAGCATCAAGGTCCATGACAACATCCTCAGCGACAACCATTCTTTCCAGATCGCGGTGGATGTGAAGCCTGTTTCCGCGAAAATTTCGAGAAACCTGATCCATGGTTTCCGTGGTTATGAGAACGAGACCCGAGGCGCGGATTTCCTGGAGGCGGACCCTCTTTTCAAGGATCCGGCGACGGGAGACTTTCACCTTCTATCAACTTCTCCCGCGAAGGGTTACGGCTCGCGCGGCCTGAAATAGCCTTAAAAAGGCCCAATACCGTTCATTCGATATATCCCGGCATAACCTCCTTCATGAAAAACTATATGGTAAAATTTGGCACAATCTGTGATTCGTTAACTCGAAGGGGAATAGATCAACCTCATGAACCGCCGTTCATTCATCACCCTACTTCTCGTTTTAGTTCTTCCTTTGATTTTGCTCGCCTTTCAGGCGTCTTCTGGAAGTTCCCGTTCGTTCGCGTCCTCCAAATCATCCTCTTCGACAGGGATCCCACGCCCTCACCTTGAGAATTTCAGCAACCTACCCTTGGCTTTTGAACCAAACCAGGGCCAAAGCGATCCTCGGGTCCATTTCCTCGCGCGGGGAAGGGGTTACGGCCTTTTTGTCGCGTCCCAGGAAGCCGTCCTCAAATTGAAAAAACCAGAGAGCCATTTGAAACGGTCCCCCAAAAAACCAAACTCCTCCACCGATGCTCCCGCAGTTCTTCGATTGAAACTGGAAGGGGCTCAGACCAGCGACTCTTTTGAGAGTTTGGAACAACTTTCCGGCGTCTCCAATTATTTCATCGGCAAGGACAAGACCAAGTGGCGCAAGAACATCCCCCAATACGCCAAGGTGGCGGCGCGGGGGCTTTATCCGGGTGTCGACATGGTCTATTACGGCAACCAGGGGAAGCTGGAGTACGATTTCGTGGTCCAGCCTGGCGCAGACCCTCAGGTCATCCATATGAAGATCGAGGGGGTTCAAGACGTTCAAGTGAACGCGCAAGGGGATCTGGAACTACAGACCGGGCAGGGGAAAGTTGTTTTTAGGTCGCCGGTGGTATACCAGAACGACCACGGACAAAAAAAATCAAAGACGGGGCGGTACAAGTTAAAGAACAAGAATGAGATCGGATTCGAGGTGGAGGACTACGACCATTCCAAGCCCCTCGTGATCGATCCTGTGCTGGATTATTCCACTTACTTG
>CAYXYA010000299.1:0-3172 GCA_964469185.1 uncultured bacterium
AAACATCAGAAACGTCGCCCACGGCGTCTGAAGAACCCGCCACAACGCGTATCCGGCTTACCCCCGAGGCAACACCGGAGCTTCCCGCAGTTTCCTTGCCGCTTGATTCCTCCGAGCCAATGAGCAGTGAAAACCAAAAGACCCCCAAGGACCTTACGCATCATCCACCTCCTAAATAAGAAGAGTTTTCACCGAATGTCCAAGCAGATTATCACCATTAAGAAGACACGAGGACAATAAATTCCCGAGAAAGCGATTTCAAGGACACTTCCCTTCAGCCTTTTTAATTCCCCTTTCCAAAAGTAGGATATCCGTCGTTGTCATCAATTCTTCTCAGGAAAACCGAAATGAAAAAAGTGATCCTCGCTTTGTTCGTCTGCCTTGCCATCTTCTCGAAAGCCTGGTCCGCCGACACTCCCGCCACCCGCAATTTAATGCCGGTCCCCGCTGAAGTTACCTGGAAGGACGGCTCCCTCAAGATCGACGCGGATTTTAACGTCGCCGTCAAAGGTGATAGCGAACCGCGGGTCGAGAACGCCGTGAAACGCTTCACCGAACGGCTGGGAAAAAGGACCCATCTGGCCTTGTCCAGCGCCGCCAAGGACTCGAAAACCTCTCTGTCGATCACATTCGAGGATAAAGGCCTTCCCGTTCAATCCGTCAAAGAAGACGAGTCCTATACCTTGACCGTGACTTCGAAACAGGCGGTCCTTTCCGCGCCAAATCCATTGGGAATTTTGCACGGTCTGCAAACCCTTCTTCAGTTGGTCGAGAAACAGGGCGACGCGTACGTGCTCCCCGCCGTGACCATCCATGACAAACCTCGGTTCGCCTGGCGCGGTCTCCTCATTGACGTCTGCCGCCACTTCCACACGGTCGAAGTACTCAAACATAACCTGGACGGCCTTGAAGAAGCCAAGATGAACGTCTTCCATTGGCATCTGAGCGAGGACCAGGGCATTCGGGTCGAGAGCAAGAAATTCCCCAAACTTCAGGAGCTCGGTTCCGACGGAAAATTCTATACGCAAGAAGACATCAAAGAAGTGGTCGCTTACGCCCGCGACCGCGGCATCCGGGTCGTCCCTGAATTCGACATCCCAGGCCATTCCACCGCCCTCGTGACGGCCTATCCGGAATTGGCCAGCGCCCCCGGTCCCTACACCATCGAACGCAAGTTCGGCATTTTCGATCCCGCTCTCGACCCCACGAACGAGGCGGTCTATGCCTTCCTCAAGGACTTCATCGCCGAAATGGCGGCCCTCTTCCCCGACGATTACTTCCATATCGGCGGGGACGAAGTCAGCGGCAAGCAATGGAATGAGAACGCCAAGATCCAGGCCTTCATGTTCAAGCACCATTTCAAGACCAACGACGAATTGCAGACCTATTTCAACGGCCGCATCCTTCCCTTCATCACGGAGAGCGGCAAGAAGATGGTGGGATGGGATGAGATCCTCACCCCCGGCCTGCCCAAGACCGCTGTCGTCCATTCTTGGCGTGGTATCGATTCCGTCATCGAATCCGGCAAGAAAGGATATGACACCATCCTTTCCAACGGTCTTTACCTGAACCACCAGCTTGCCGCGGCCGTCTACTACGCCGTCGATCCTCTACCCGCGACCACCAGCCTGACGCCCGAACAGGCGTCCCACGTCCTCGGCGGCGAGGACTGCATGTGGAGCGAGTACGTGACCGATGAGACGATGGACTCGCGCATCTGGCCCCGTACCCTGGCGGTGGCTGAGCGCTTCTGGTCCGATGGTTCGGTGAAGGACGCCGAGGACATGTATCGCCGCATGAACGCGGAAAGCGTTCGGTTGGAGGAGGTCGGACTTGTCCACCGTTCCAATTATCTGCCCATGCTCGACCGTTTGGTCGGCAAGGACGGTGAAAGCGCCCTCAAGGTGTTGGCCGATGTCGTTCAGCCGCAAAAATATTATCTGCGCCCCCGCTATAGGGCCTTTACCAGCTTGATGCCCCTGACCCGTCTGGCGGACGCCGCGAGACCCGAAACCGAGACCGCGCGCCTTTTCCGCAACAAGGTGAACAAGTTCCTGGCCAACGCGCCCGAGATCGGTGACAGCGCGCCCCTCGTTTCCGACCTGGAGCTTTGGAAGGGCAACCACAAAAAACTTTTGCCGTTCCTTGAAAAGTCCGATGAATCCATGGAAATGGCTTCCCGCTCCGAGGACCTTTCCACCTCGGCTCAATTCGGCCTGGAAGCCGTGAAGTATTTGAAGTCCGGCAAACCGGCGCCGGCCGCCTGGCAGGAGAAGGCGAAAGAAGCGTTGGACCGCGCCCAGATCCCGCATGTCGAAGTGGACCTGAAGGTCGTCGATCCCATCCGTAAACTGGTCCTGGCGGTGGAACAACTCGACAAGCTCAAGGAGATGAAAGCGGACGAGTGGAACAAGTCGCTGGACGAGCAGGTCTTGATCATCAACCCGGAACCGAAAAGGTAATTGACGGGCTCTCAATAGCGTTTGGAAACCCATAAAAGCCCCAGAATTCCAAAAGAATTTCGGGGCTACCCTTTCTTCTTCAAACATCCTCTTCCTATTATCAGATCATTGGAGGCGACACGTCTCCAATCAGTTTTGAAAATTTGATGCCCGGAGGAAGATCATGGCACTGACTCAAAAAGAAAAAGACCGCATTTTCGAGGAAGAAAAAGCCCGCTTGGAAGCGCGGAAGGAATATTACAAGGAAAGCTACGGAGGCTCTTGCGGCTCCGGATGGCATGGCTCAAGTTGCCGTTGTTGCGGCCACGGATGGGGATTTTTTAAGATCATCTTTGCCGTGATCATCCTCTATGCCATTTTTCATTGCTGGAATCGTTCGAACTGCGGGGTAGGAACTTGTTTGTGGGGCACATCCAGCACGACCACGACCACAAGCGCGCCTGTTGTTCCACCAGCCAAGCCAGCGGTTTCACCAGCCAAACCAGTAGTTCGACCAGTCAAACCGGCAGTTCCGCCAGCCCAACCAGCGGCTCCGCCCGTCACGAAGTAAGCATTTTTCCAAGTCGTTCGATCGGCCAACACGGCGTTTGAAGTAAGCGACGTGTTGGCTTTTTTATGTCCTCAGCCCTCCCTTTTAATGTTATTTTCATGGACATGAAACCCGATAGGCTCGAAGCCGTCGAAAAGTCCTCCGAAACGAAAGAGGAACT
>CAYXYA010000300.1:0-3153 GCA_964469185.1 uncultured bacterium
GGGAATACAGGCAAAGCAAAACTGATTCGGCATAATCCGGGATTCGGCATTTTGGATGCGCTCATGAATGACTCCTACTTCAGGTTCCAACCTTCAACTTCCACCAAGGGTTTAGCGCTTCCCAGGTCTTGGAGAGGATAAACCGCCTCGACTTGCCGCTTCTCACCCGGCATCAGGGTGAAATAATTGTCTTCCCAGAGGACAGGCAGCATCTCTTCCTTATTCTTTGCATTCACTACCTTGAGACGGATGAAGAAGGCTAAATGGTTGCCCTCGTTCTTGAGGGTGACCGTGGTGACGCCTTCTTTGCCCTTTTTCTTATGTTTGGCGGCGACAGCGACCTTGACCTTGGGTAGTTGATTCAATTGGGTCATGTCCGCGTCCTCAATGACGGGGGTGCCCCAAAAGTCCGTTTTCTCCCAATCCATTGTCTCCTTTTTCGCGGAGAGCCAGTAAAAATTGGAACTGATGGTTTTACCTTTGTCCTGTAGGTCCAATCTCAGGAAATGGGTCGGTGTGATTCCAGGAACTTCGGGAAGGGTCACAACGGTCGTTGTGCTGTCGGCGTCGATATCCACTATGGTTTCTTTCGAAAAAGCTTCTGTCAGGTCGAAATGAAAGAGCTTCACCTTGGCCTTTAGTTTTTTGAAAGGTTTGTAATGGTTATTGCTCACCACGACCGAGCGGTCGTCGTAGGAGTACTGGATGTGCAGGTCTTCGTTCGACCGCTTGGCGGCGAAATAAGAACTGCCAGGTCTCAGATAGTAATCGTACAAGTGCCAGTAAAAGGAAGGCCAGGCGTTGTTGAGCATCCACTGGATGACGCCGGTGGCGTCATGGTATTTGTTCTTCCGGTAAGCCTCGAACATGGCGCGATGACCGTCATATACCATGACCTGTGACTTGAGGACGTATTCTTCCAGGCTGTTGGTCGAGCCGTGCCGGCTTTCCAGCGCGCGGTTGAAGATATCCATGTTCGAGAAGGGACCACCGCCGCAGTGGTATTTCCAGAAATCGTCGATAGGCCAAAGGTGGTCGGCGGGAAGCATTTTCTTGATGCTCTCTATGGGAAGTCCCGCGGGGCCGCAGCAGGTCTCGGTGTTGAAACCAAAGTTGCCGCCCTTTTTGGTGTCGATGTACCAGTAGGTCGGCGGGATGTACTGGTAAGGACCGGTCATCTTCACGCCGGTCTTTCCCTCGATGGTGTCCATCACCGTGGCGGAAGCGAGACTGGGCCTCGACCATTTTTCATGGGCGAGCGTGTCCAAGTACATCTGAAGGACTTCGACAGGCGGTGAAAAGTCGCTGCCGTTCACCCAGACGAATACGCTGGGATGGTTGAACAGGCGGCGGATCTCGGACTTCAGGGATTCGTTGGCGATGGGATGGTCTTCCGGTTTCCAGTCTTTCCAATGTTCCCAATAGCAGCAGCATTGCCAGCCCGCCATGACCAGGATGCCGTACTCGTCGCAAAGGTCCAGGATGTGCTGGGAAGCCACCGGCCCCTCGAAGCGGATGGTGTTGAGGTTCATGTCGCGGACGTAGCGGATCTCCTTCTCCTCTCGCTCGCGCGAGGCCTGGAACATCAGGTCGGGCGACCAGCCGGCCCCGCGGATCTGAATGCGTTTGCCGTTGATGCTGAAGAGGCGGTACTCGCCGCCCAGCATCTCGGAGGTGACCTCGCGGATGCCGAACCGCACGTCCTGACTGTCCGAAGTCTTGTCCTTGATCTCGAATTCCAAATTAAGTTCGTACATGTCCTGCTTGCCCATTTGGTAGGGCCACCAGAGCTTTGGCTTGTTAATGTTCAATTGTTTGAATTGCGAGGATTCGAAGGTTACGGTCTTGGTTTCGCCGGCAATGAGTTGGACTGACTGAGAAAAAGCGATCTTTCCTATCTTTCCCTTGAGAATGCCTTGGACCGGTTGGTCCGTCTCGTTGCGCAAGGTTCCTTCGACCGTTAAATGGGCCTTGTCCAGGGAGGGCAGGTCCAGTTTTGGCACGACCTTGGAGTTGCTCAGGGAAACGGGGCCGCTCTCGGTGACATACACATCCCGCCAGATGCCTAAGTCCTTGTCGGGCGGGGAAGGGTTCCAGTCAATCCAGCTGAAGGCCAGGGTTTGGGGTGTCGCCGGCGCGAAGATCTCAGCCGCGACGACGAGGGGGCCGCCCGAACGGGCGAAAGAGGTGATGTCGAAGTCATAGTGGCGGTAAGTCCCGATGATCTCTCTTTGGTCCGCTAACTTCTTGCCGTTGACCCAAATGTTCGCTTTGAAATTGATGCCGTCGAAGTGCAGGCAGAA
Organism: uncultured bacterium; assembly: GCA_964469185.1. Classification (GTDB taxonomy): domain Bacteria; phylum Oederibacteriota; class Muellerivitia; order Muellerivitales; family Muellerivitaceae; genus CAYXYA01. The sequence continues at coordinate 2,304 of CAYXYA010000300.1, forward strand.
ATGTTTATTGGAAGATGTAGGTACCTTAAATTCTTTGCGGAACCACCAGGAAGCGGCGAAGGGACTGTCGTCAGGTATGGGGAAGAGGGCGAAGTTTTCCTTGATGGCGTAAGCCATGCCTGGGTACTGGCGCAGGTTCATTCCATGATAAGGGTCGAGGTGGACCTTATTCTCGGCCAGGGTCGAGACGACGGTCGAGGGAAGCGAGGTTTTATACCAGCCGCTGGGTTTGAAGTTGGGAGAGGAGACCTGGTCGCCGCCGGGAAGGGACTTGGAAGACTGGACTTTCCAATCGTCCATGAGCATGAGTCGGCCGTCCGAGGGTTGAGAGGTCTTCATGAACCGGCTCCTAAAAGGTTTTGACTAAGGAAGGCTCGAAACTAGGAAGGCAGTATAAAGGGACAAAAGACCATGTTCTATAAAGTTTTAGATGGGGGTTTACCGGGAATTACATACTTAATACCCCGTAATGTTCCGTTCAGTGCTTTTTTCTTTTTCGACCTTCTCCACTCAGGTCGCCATCCGTCACCTATTTGGGATAACGCACGGTCAAACAACTGCCTCGCTCCACCCATCCCCCAGTGGGGCCCTTTCGCTCGGTTTTCAAGGATCCGATCCGGCTTTTGGTCGGGGGTCTTCGTTGGAGAAGGTCTGGGTTTTTGAAGGCTTAAAAAAACACCCTGCCCCTTTCTTCGAAAGCCCCTGCCAAATGGCCCGCCTGGATCATCTCCAGTGAGCGAAAGGGCCCCACTGGGGGATGGGTGGAGCGAAACAATGATCCTCATCTCATTTCCCCGACCCCGCTGATGGATGAGGGCTTGAGATGGAAGGGGCAAAAAAGAAAGCTGTT
>CAYXYA010000301.1:0-3144 GCA_964469185.1 uncultured bacterium
GCATAATCCGGGATTCGGCATTTTGCGTCCTATGCCGATATCGGCATAGGACCCACTGGACGGGCCATGAAAGCCGCTTGAAGCGGGAATTTGGGAAGCGCTACGGCGACCAAGCCTATGCTTTCGAAGAACTGGTGGCTGAAATGGGCGCGGCTTTCCTTTGTGTCTCTTGCGGCCTTGCCTACGACACCCAGCACTCCTGCTATATCCATAGTTGGATCCAGATCCTGAAAGACCACAAGCGGGCCATCTTCACGGCGGCGGCCAAGGCTCAAGCCGCGATGGACTTTGTTTTGAAGAAAAACGCTCAGGAGGAAGCGGCATAAAAGAGGACTGGTCGCCACCTTCGCCGGTGTGTCCTCGTGACCGAAGGTGGCGCGCAGGTTTTGATCGACGGTTTTTTTCGTTAAGAAGGTTTAAAAGCTGATAAAAAATATGTTGATTTTCAGTGGTCGCTCCGAGGTCTCATCTCTTTTTGTTTTTGAAATGTATGAAACATATATGAAACCGGAGGGCTTTTTGTTTTGTTCCTGTTCTGAATAGAGGTAAAATTACCGAAATTGTGAGGGAGGCTTCTGTGCCTAAATATATAAGGCTCTATAACCAATTCCTTAATTTTGTAAAAACGATTGAAAAGGAATTGAGCACCGACTACGAGCGCAAACTCATCAATCTAATTCTGGAGGATTTTGACTCAATCAAAGACAAAAAAGCTGCTAAAGGATTGCGGGGAAGACATCTTTACGAGTTAATTAAGAAAAGCGGGAAAAGTGTTCAATCTGTGATAGCAATCTCTTCGACAAACACACAGGTTGGCGGGTTTTCATTCATTAGCCTTGATTCCCTGGTGGTGGAACATTTCCGAGGTTTCTCGGACAAAGAGACGTTCAAGTTCGATCGTCCATTCACGTTTGTCTTCGGCCCAAATGGGAGTGGGAAATCCAGTCTCTGCGAAGCGCTTGAATTCTCCATGCTTGGTTACATACAGGAGGCGATAGCCAAGGACATCGATATCAAAGAGTACACAACAAACTGTTTCGTTGGAAAGCAAAGTGATCCTATCCTCAAGGCGAAAGATGCCTCGGGAAACATCATTGACATCGGCCAGAATCAAGATTTGCAATTCTGTTTCATCGAAAAAAGCGGGATTGAAAGTTTTGCCCGGATTTCTGCCAATACACCTAAAAAGATGGAAGAACAACTTGCGACTTTGTTTGGCCTCGATGAGTTCAACGAATTTGTCGGAGATTTTAACAAGAAGGTTGACGATTATTTTGAAATGGATCCCCTAAAAGAGAGAGAGTTTGAGACCAAAAGCGCAGGCATGCCTGGAATTCGTGAAAACCTTGAAGGGGAAAAAAAGAAGAAGGGGGAGGCTGAAGCTAAGATAGCAGAAGTTGTAAAGAATGCTGGGGTTGCCACTGTTGAAGAATTCGAGGCTGCCTTTGTGAGTCCCAAAGCCGGTACCAAATCCCGGCTGGATGAAATGAACGAAAAAATTTCATCGCCGAATTCCCAATTGCTTGTTTTTCCAACGGTTAGCAAGATGACGGAGGACGTTCGGGCCGTGAAATCTGCGCTGGGGCCACTTAACGAAATTCGAAGCCAACTGGCTTCCCGGAAATCAGAAGTCCAATTCCGCGATCTTTTCAAGGCGGCAACAGATGTGGAAACTTTATGGACGAATTCTTGCCCTCTTTGCGAAACCCCAATGGATAAGGCGCACAAACATCCATACGACAACGCCCGCGTTAAATTGAAGGAGCTAGAGGCTCTTGCCAATTTGGAGGCTCTGGAAGAAAAAGAATATGAAGCGTTCTTGGAAAAGATGGATGCCATGGAAAAGTCCACTGGGTCCTTCAATGCTGCATTGACCGCAAACGGCAAGAATGCTTTTCAATTTGACCAGGTTTCTTGGCCTGGGAAGGACAGAGGAGATAAGGACGCCGCCATCGCTCACTGCGATTCGGTTGAGAAATCCATAAACCAAAAGAAGAAAGAATTGGAAGGGGCAGAGGCTGCATTAACTGCGATAAATGCCAGGGTTCAAGATGAAGTGAAGGCGAAAGCCGTTCTGCGGGCTGAGTATGAACGCTTGAAAAAAGAGAAAGATAATTACATTCAAGAAAAAGCCAATTTAAAAAATTGTGAGGATCGTATCCAACAAGCGGAGAATGCGATTGCTTCTTTTGAAACCGAGACAGCCACATTGAAAGCCGAAGTCCAGGTGGAAAAGGGGCGTATCGAACAAAATAGATTATGGCTCTCGGCCTACGATAGCGTGAAGGAAAAGCTCGATACTTATAAGGACCAACTCCCCCTTAATTATGTTCAAAAACTCAGCGAGCTTACCTGTACCATCTACAACCTGTTGAACCAACATGACCGTGAATATGAGAAGGCGTTATCAATCGATCTTCCTAAGAACAGTGCGGATGCCATCAAGATTGAGTTCGCTAAAAGTCCCGGAATTAAATACGACGCCTTGCTAATGCTGAGTGAGGGGCACCTGCGGTGTCTAGGGCTTGCCATCCTCATGGCGAAGAATGTTGATGATAATTGTCCGGTGATTATCTTTGATGATGTGGTCAATGCAATCGACGACGAACACAGAAGTGGAGTAGCTGACCTTCTCTTTGAGTTTGATCGGTTGCGTGGAAAACAGATAATCCTCACTACCCACGCTGAGCATTTCGTGTCCGACCTTCAATTGAAGGTTCCGGCCCAGTATAAAAAGGACTTGATCCATGTCTATAATTTCCAATCCGATGAGAAAAAGCGGAAGATTAACATCGATTCTAAAAGCAGGAACCATCTTGAACGTGCTGGGGAATATTATTCTGGTGGACGAATGGATGATACGCTTCATAGCTGCAGGTTGGCCCTAGACAACATCGCCGAGGCTTTGTGGAAAAGACTTTGGAAAAAGGGTTATGCCGCCACCATCAGAATCCCTCTACGCGAACTCCATGCGAAACCTGACACCAAGAATGCCATCGAAGCACTGAAGTCATTCGTCAAGACCAAGAATGTAGCCGAATTTGTGGCAGCTGATGAGCATTTTGAATATTTGTTACAGGATAATGTTTGGAACCAATTCAACATTGCTTCTCATGAAATGGGGGGTAAAGAGACATTTAACAA
>CAYXYA010000302.1:0-3142 GCA_964469185.1 uncultured bacterium
GGGCGGTCCCGAAATATTGATCGGCATAATAACGGTATATTTGAGCGCTTGATGTATCCACTGAATATCGCGCTCGAAAGAGATCGACGCCGCGAAATCTCTCACACCCTGTTCGTTTCCAAGCTGATCGTGATAATTCTCCTGCCAAAGGCTCCCGCTGGACCCATTGGCAAGTTAATCCGAGAGGAACAAAAAAGCCGGGTAAATGACTCAACGCATCTCTTAATGCCTTCCTGTCCAAGGAATAAAAAAAGGGACGTCGTTTTGACCCTTCCGTCAATCCCTCGAGTCGATCCAAAAAAGATTTCCTAGGATCCGCCAAGACTTTAAAATCCGGATCCATTCCTGACAACTGCCTCCATCCCCAGCCGTGAAGCAGGAAGGCAGAGGGTTCCATCGAAACATCAGGCCGTAAGTTCTCGACATATTGCCAGTACCACAATGACATGACGTAATGATCGCCCTCAGCCAGAAGAACTGAATTTCGCGGCAGACCTTTCAACACATTTATCCCAAAATCGCTAGCCAAGGTGTAGCGGCTTTTATTTTCTTCCCTGAATAATCCCGTACCCCAGGCGGCTAACCCCACTGAAAACACGGTCAGCAACACCCATCCCGCGCGGAACTTTTTCTTTTCGACCCAGGCAGCCAAAAAAGCTAACGCCAAGAAAACGAGAACAATAAAAATTCCGTGGATCGAGATCAAATAAACATTCATCAAAAAAAGAACCTCGTCGCGAGGAACAGCGATCAGGCTGTAGAGCACCGCCAAATAAAAAAGACAGAAGGACCAGAATAATTTCCTGTTCCATCGGGACAGCAAAACGACCCCAACAACGCCTAATATCCAAAAACCATTCCACCAGCAGGTCATCATCAGTCTGAAATATTCCCCGATCCAAAGAGAGTAATGATCCCATCCCCGAATAAAGGTCTCGGTATGGGCGGACAATTGGCGGGTCACCACCCAGATAAACTGCGAAACCGAGACCGGGTCTCCCCATTTCGGCTGCACCATCAACGAAGCCCGAAGGGGTAAATAAAGATAGACGGAAAGCACGACCGTCGACAGAGCCGTTCCGACCAGGACGTTTTTCAACCTCCAGCGGAGTTTCTCCTGATAGAACCAAAGCGCCATGAAAGGCAGGATCAATATCTGGGTCTGCCAATGACTGTCAAATCCCAGGAAGTACAGGAAGAGGACGAAATATTTCTTACGGTCAAGATCCATCCCTGTCGAGTCAATGGCGCTTCGAACCCTCATCCAAATGAGCGCGGATAAGTCCAGAAAAGTGATCAAATATACCAGTCCCTTCGCGGTCAAAGCCTGGGCGAAAAAACTCCTGCAAAAAAACAAGGACGCCCCCGCCACGATCATCAGGGCACGCCCCATCAAAACAGATCTTGGCCTCCAACCGCCCATCGCGGGCAACAGCCGCTCGCAGGTATCCATGACCAAATAGATCGAGATCAACGCGACCAAGGAGGCTAGGAGATTGAACCGGAAGGCGATGGTCCCGATCGGGATATAGGAAAACAACCGCCCCAAAAGGCAATAGAACGGATAGCCGGGCGGATGTGGAAGTCCCAAGCGATAGGAAGCGGCGATCATTTCTCCGCTGTCATCCGACATCAACCCAGGATTCTGCGCCCATAGAAGGATCTGCCAAAGGGCTAAAAGAAATAAAGCGGCGATCCAATTCGGAAGTGACCCGTCAAAAGATGTGAGCGACCGTTTTTTTTTCACCACATGTTCACCATCCGGGACAACTTCAGGATTGATTGAGTAATTTCCATATTTCGATCTGCGCCTGCTTATTCTGAGGGTCGATACTCAAGACCGCGCGGAACGCTTGTTCCGCCTCTAATCGCCTTCCTGTCTTCGCCAAGTAATGTCCCATGGCCATTTGGGCCTCGATCTGCTGGGGGTTGAGCTCAACCGAGGCCCTTAAAAGCGCCTTGGCTTCCTTGGATCTGCCGCGCTCCTCGTAGATCTTCGACAGTTGATACTGGGCATCGGCCAATCGAGCGTTCGATTGGATCATTTCGTCCAGAGCCCTCATAGTGGCCGGTGTATCCCTGTCCTTTTGCGCCTGGGCCAATCGATCCATCACATCCGCCAATTCAGCCGGACGACCCTTGATGACCCTCTCAAAATCAAGTTCCGCCGCCTCCAGGATATTTCGTTCAGAATAGATCTGCGAAAGCTTGGATCGAGGCTCGGCAAAGGACGGGTCCAACCGAACAGCGCGGTCAAAAGCGTGTATCGCGTCCGAATAGCGTTCTTGGTCCAATAATTTGCTCCCCATCGCGTTGAAACCAGCGGTGTAACGCGAAAGATAAGCCTTAGTCCGCGGATCCAAACCATTGGAAATCTCCGGTAAAGCGGTCAGGTCATAGCGGTATTGGAATTTAGCCGGATCCACCAACTCGCCGGACTGCGACTGGAAAAATTGGGTCAGCCCCGCGGGAAAAGCCTGTGGCTCTTTCCAGTCCGCCGGAAGGATCGGACATGACCAATGAATTTCCCAGGTTTCCCGGTTGTTCAGGATCAAACTCTTTAAGATCGTATCGACCGATCCGGTCGTATTGGAGAAAAGGAGTTCGGGTTCGTGAACAATGAATTCCGCCACATACCATCTTTGATCCAAATAGCTTTTTTGAAGGACCAGCGACGACTTGGCCCCCGGTTCCATAAGGCGGGCTTCCAGGCACGCGTTGAACTCAAAAGGATCGTCGCAAACCAAAAACGACTTTTCATCGAGTGACCGCGTTAAGTTAAAGGCGTGCTGTTCCGGAAAGAAAAACTGGCCTCGGAAATAACGCTGGCTCGGAGCCCAGGCCAACCCACAAGCCAGCAGCATTCCGCACGCCGCCGCCGACATCATCCCCTGACGGGACAACAAGTAAGATTTTCCGTCATGAGCCTTATGCTCGATCATCAGCAAAAGATACCTGGCCAATCCCGTTAAGAACCACAAACTGACCGGGCCCAAGGTTTCAGTGGACGAGGAATAGAACAGGATCGAAATGACGGCCGTAAAGACCCAGCCCCAGAACTCAAATGCCGCTCTTATCGATTGCTGACGGTTGTGGCCGGTGAAAAAAATAAAACCCGCGAACCCGATCGTCAAGAACAGGA
>CAYXYA010000303.1:0-3139 GCA_964469185.1 uncultured bacterium
GAGGTGGGGCGCGGGGGGCGGGGGCCTGGAGCCGGGCGGTGGCCGGGCGCCGGCACCCCTCGCGTCTGGCGGTGGCGCGGCGGGGGGGGGGGGAGGCGCGCCTTCGGGTGCAGTGGCCACCCCGCGGCTGGGGTCATCTTCAGTGGAAGAATAATATTGAGGCGATCCGGAATTATCGGTGGGATGGGAATCCTGCGCGGGATTTGAGGGCGGAGTAAAGGCAGATTGTGTTGGGGGAGCAAAGCCCGCACCCACTCCGCCGCTTGGACGGATGACACGGCTTTTTCCACTCCCGATTTCCGTAGTCGCCGATTTCATCTGCACGGCTTCATGGCGAGTAGGTTCCAGCGGCGCCTTGGTTGCGGCCTTTGTAGCCGGCTCGCGGGTTTTGTCGCCGTTCATGGATTTGAAAAGGCTGAAACTTCCGGCAAAAACAACGGCAAGGGCGGCGGCCATCGAAATGGACATCCGGTGCTTGGCAAAGAATGTTCCGACGGAACGCAAGGCATGGGTTGCGTCGGCAAGCTCATTGGCAAGATCCTGGTCCGGATTGGAAGCCGTCGCGACTTTGGCAGGTTCCTTGGCCGCCGCCCCATGCGCGGATATCGGGCGATTGGCCGCCGCCACGGCCGGGCGACTGGCCCTGTTGACGAGCGCCAGATAATCGATGTTCCCGGAATCCGCGCCGTGCAGTTCCACGATATGCGTATCTTTGAATACAGTCGGACGCGGCGGGGGCGACCAGCCCGATGCCGCAGGTTCAGATTGGAACATGAGTTCAGGCGCGGGTTCAAGCGTCGGCTTGGGTGCGCGCCGGGGATCTACTGGCGCGGCCAATACCGGCTCGTCAATCGGCGCCTGGTTCATTCGTGGCTCCACTAACGCCGGCTTGAAAACGACGTGTTCCTGGTCGGCACCGATGTGCGGAACGACATCCGCGGCGATGGCCCAGGCGTTGTTTTCGACGTCATAGATGCGGCTTTCGACTTTGAGTACGCCGTCCATGATGAGTTTTAAGATTTCTTGGGAAGTAAACGGCCCTTCCATGACCGGTAGCCCGGAGGAATCTTTGGCTTGCGATTCGTAAAACCAAGGTGCCGCCGCTTTCTGATTACCCATCCTGGATAGCCCTCCCTGTCTCTAATAATAGCAGGGCGGGTCAAAATCGCAACTTTGGCCGGGAAATACCTGCCTAGGGGGGGTAAATGGAATGTTTGCTCGGAAATTGGTCACGTGACCAATTCCGCATAGATTATCTTGCCGAGCGACTTTTAATTTATACGGTATTCATTCGATAAGTAGAACATGAGGAATCCTGTACCGGTCTATCTTTGGATTCTGTTCGCGGCGCTCGGAGAAACCACGTTCGACGGCGCCCCGGTGTTGCGGTGGATTGTTATTCCGTGAGAAGTGCCCTCCTGTATAAAGTCCTTGTTTCTCGTTTTAATTTTAGGTATTATAAAGGTATGAAAAGTAATACTAAATCAAGCATTACCCTGCCTCCAAAAGAACTGGAACTTGTCGAAGGTCTGGTGAAGTCACTCGGTGCAAAAAGCAAAGTCGAAGTGATTCGCCGAGGGCTCTATCTTCTCAAAAGTCAAACCGACCGCGAAGCACTCAAAGCATCTTATGCGCAAGCATCGCTCAAGGCAGGAAAATCATCGCGTGCAGATCTGGATGAACTGGATCATCTCTCCAGCGAAGGAATCGAATAAATTGGTCATTCGATACGGCACCCTCTATCTCGCCGATCTTAGCCCTCAAAAAGGGAGTGAACCGGGAAAAATTCGTCCGGTCCTTGTGGTCCAAACAGATCTTCTAAATGAAGCTAACCATCCTTCAACCTGGGTTCTGCCATGTACGACGCGGCTTACAGGTGAAAGCCTGATTCGAGTGTTTTTGCCGAAAACAATTGCAGGCAACGAGCGCGATTGCGAAATCATGATCGACCAGAGTCGCGCGATCGACAACCAGAGATTCAAGCTTAAGTTGAAACCGCTTCCCAATATTGTTCTGCTGGAGTGCAAAGAGAAGTTGAAAAAACTAGGCGAACTTTAATGTCATATAGGCAGGGATAAAACCTTTGGAAAAATAAAAAAGGCGGCGGCCTTTCGACCGTCGCCCTTTCAAGCCCCCACAAAGCAAAGCTTTGGGTGGTTCTCTGGTAAAAATTACATCAGCTTGATGGCGGCGTTCAGGTTCACCGACGTCGTCTTGAGCTCCTGGTTGGTGTACCAGTTCAGAAACGGCGTGATCGAAACCGCCTTAGTCGCCTGGAACGAAACACCCGGCTCAAGGTCGGTCATCGACTTCGTCGGAGCGTAGTTCAGTTCCGACTGGCCAAGCGTATTGTAGGTGATTTCGGCTTCATAGTACAAGAACGCCTGGGTCTTGTCGTTGATGTCGTAGTTGAGCGACGGTCCCGTGTAGAAGTCCATGCGTGTGAGCGGAGAACTGGTCACCGGATGAAAGTCCTTGGATTGGATCCAGTAACGGGCATAGTTCAGAGCCGAGATCGAAAACCGCGATTTGCCCAGTTTCATCGTGGGATTGAGCCAAATCGAGACTCTTGAAATGTTCTTGGAAGCCTTCGAACCGTCGCTCAGCGGTGCGTAGACCCTGAACTGGCCGTCGACATTTAGCTCGTTGCCCGCGACCTTGGTTGCGATAAGGTCGGTTTTGTCGATGCGAGCGTACGGGTCGCGCAGACGGAAACCCATCTTTTCCTCGCTGCCCGGCATGATGGTGTGCTGGATGTCGCCTTCGCCCACGGCGCTTACCGAAACCGTCTTGTTGAGTTCGTGTTTCACGCGCAAGGCATGGCGGGAGAAAAGACCGGTCTTGGCGTCAGGGCTGTCATCGGCCATGTAGCTCTTGTCGCCGATGAGGCCGGGACCGAAGAAGTAGCTGTTCGTGCTGACGGACACGGGAAGAGCTTTCTTTTCAGCCTTTGCCGGATTGGCGGTCGCCGTGGAAGTATTCGTGGGCTTCTTCTTGGCGTTGGTGGTTGAGGTGCTGTCGGCCTGCGCGCTCATGGCTGTTGCCAGTGCAGCCGCAGTCAACGTTGTTTTTAACCAGAGATTCTTCATAAAAGTAGGCCTCCTAAAATTGTTATAGATATAGACCGGCTGCCAGATGA
>CAYXYA010000304.1:0-3136 GCA_964469185.1 uncultured bacterium
CCCCGTCCCGATAAACAACGATGCGAAAGCGCACGAACTTCGTCGCGTTGTCGTCGGTGACCATTAGAGTGTAGCGCGGCACGATGACACCGTCGCTGTGGGATGCGGCGCAAGCGCCGGGAGGGATACTCGCGCAAGAACCGCTTGACGGAGGAGGCGGAGGACCCCCGCAGAGAGCGTCCACTTCGATCTCTTTATTGTCAAATGTCCCATTCTTTAGACCATCACCGTCATAAAAAGTCATACTATCCAGCGCCTCAGAACCGTGATGCCAACGGCCATCCGCTTTAGTGTATTGAAGCTCAACACGGATGCTTTTGCCCGTTGCGGCGTCGACACTTATGATCCCGCCCCAGCTGATGGAAAAAAACGATTGGCCGCCGAGCTTATCCAAGTTGATCTCCAGTGAATCAGCCACCTTGTAATTAGAGCGGCTGATGACAAGCTGGTAAGGCGGCGGATTTCCCGAGGGTACCGGATCCAACGCCCACCCGGGGACACTGAAAGCCCTACCCTTGTTCGATGTTTTCTTGCGAATGGTAGCGTTGAAAGCCGAATCACTGATCTCCTGGCCGCCGTCTTTAATCATCTTGACCTTCAAAGGATTTTTGCTGGGGTTACTGGCAACACTTCGCCAATCTGGGTTGACCCCGTCTGAAAAATAAAGTCCATTTTTGACGGCATCATAATAAAGCGTACCGGGAGGCGATTTAGTCGCGTCCGTTGTCGGCGGCACAGCCTGAGGAGCAAAGATCATCGACTCTTTGACGCCGATACTTTTCATCTTCCCTTTCTGAGAAGGATAATAGGTCCCAAGCTCTTGCGCGTCATCGGCAAAGGAGACGCCGCCCAGCGCCCAAAAGGCTAGTCCCACGATCAAAAAAATTTGAAAAACGGTTTTTTGTTTCATGTGGCTCAAAGCCCCTAATCTATCCTTTTGATCTCTATCTCCAAAGGAATAATGCCTTTGAGTTTGTTGTCATTACCCTTGTCGTCTACCAACCCGCGCACACGCACAAACACGTGCGGCTTTGCGGCGCTACTGGATACATCTGGTATTGAACTATAATACTTTGTGAGGACGATCTCAAAATCCTGCCATATCCAGTCCGGATGGTTCGCGGGAGCGGGATCGATGAATACGGTCCAAGGAATAAGACCTCCGCCATCGTCCGGGTCTTCCTGGAAGCGATGGCGCGTGAAACCATTGTTGGGATAAATAGTCGGCGGATTGGGTTCAGTTTCAAGACCCTCCGAGCCCGAGTCACGCTTGTTATCATCAGTGGTACAGTCACTTCCTGCCGCCACCGGCCCGCAAGGCGTGGGATAATAATACACATCATCGTCTATCAGATTCTCTGACGGCACTAGCTTGTCATTAACCCCCAAGTAAGGAAAAGTCGGCGGGGTCGTCCATACGCTCTTCGGACCAGATTTGGTAGTGTAAAATCGTTTCGGGGTCATGGTGGATAACCACAGAAGCGGGCCAAAAGCGCTGCTATCTTTCCGCCATCCACCATCCACCTCCACGTCTCCTTGAAAAGAAACCTCATACTCGCCCGAGCCGTACGCCGAAAAATCCACACGGATGGCCGCAGAAGGGGTAGCAGACACCGCGCCAGTCACTTTCCTAAGATAAGTCGTGAAGGAGGCGACATCTTTTCCGCCGACCTTTGGAGGCGTGAAACCATCAACCCATCTCCATCCGGAAAAACCGAATAAGGGCAGCGACCAACGCTGGCCCCATGTCAGTTTTACGCCAACGTCAATCACCACGTCTTTTGTTAAAACCGCGTGCGCGACGGTCACGCCCTTTTTATCCTTGCCCACCTTCGCGAGCCCGATCCAGCCGGCGCCGTCGAAATATTTGATGTCCTTTCCCGTTACGTCATAGCAAAGCTGGCCTGTTTTAGGATTTGGAATACCCGGAATGCTGTCAGTGCCTTCGCAACTCTGGTAGTGTTGGGGAGAATGGAGAGGGTCAACCGGCGAGCTGACGGTCAAATTGTCGACCTGGATTTTTTTGTACTCCCAATCGGGAGAGGAAACGTAGGTGGTTAGTTTCTCTGTTTTCGCGAACGCGGGAGAAACACAAAAAAACATCGTGAAAAGCGTCGTGGCGAGGAGTGTCGTTCTGTTAAAGAAAAATTGATAGCGTGTCATGATTGACTCAAAGTTATCATCCTTATTATATCTTAACTAAAAGTATACCATAACTAACTGAATTTTCAAGAGTTAGACCAAATTCCTCAAGGCAAGTTCCAGAGAAGGGTATTTAAAAGAGTAACCGGAACGGAGGAGCATGGCGGGCGTCACGTTCTGGCCGGTCAAAAGGATCTCCGACATCTCACCAAGAAGGAGTTTAAGCGCAAAACCCGGAACCGGAAATAGGGCGGGTCGCTTGAGGGCTTTTCCCAGAGTCTTCGCAAACTCCTTCATAGGAACCGGCCGCGGGGCCGTCAAATTGACGGCATCATGGAGGGTGTCGTCCTCTAAAATTTTTAAGATAGCCCCCACTTCATCCTCAATATGAATCCAGCTGAGCCACTGTCTCCCGCTCCCCAGCGGGCCGCCGACCCCCATCTTGAAAGGCGGCAGCATCTTGGCCAGCGCCCCGCCTTCTCGGGCGAGCACGATCCCTGTACGGAGTACGACCGTCCGGACACCAAAGGCCTTGGCTTTCAGCGCCTCTTTTTCCCACTCACGGCAAAGCTCAGCAAGAAAACCGTTTCCGGGCCTGGACGTTTCATCTACTGGCGTGCTGTCTCGAGGGCCATAAAAACCGATCGCGGAGGCATTGATGAAAACTTTAGGCTTGGTTTCCGCGCGGCCGATGGCATCGACCAGCGCTTTGGTCGTCTGCATCCGGCTTTCTCTTAATTCTTTTTTTTGCGTGGCGGTCCAGCGTTTATTGGCAATGGGCTCACCGGACAAATTGATCACCGCGTACGCCCCGTCCACTTCGCGGGCCCATCCCCCAAGGATCGGAGGCTGCCAGATCATTCGTTTGAACATCGGTGGGTGGGGTTGATTTTTAACTTCACGAACCAGCTGAACTAATTCATATTTTTTTTGAAGCCGGGCCGTCAACGGCTTGCCAACCAAACCGCTTAAACCTGACCCTACGATTTTCACG
>CAYXYA010000305.1:0-3135 GCA_964469185.1 uncultured bacterium
AAATTGTCGCCAAATAAAAGCCTCATTCTTTGCTAGTTTTGACGAGATCTGCGATTTTATCTTCTCGACATTGTATTCTTGGTGACCGTAGGATTCCAATTTTGTTTTTATTCGATCGACACCGCCGAGATTCGTAAAATGCCAGCCGCCGTTTTTTATGTATCGATATTTCGTTTTACTGGGCGTATCGAGATGATTAAGACTGTTGTTTCTGATGTTCTTGTATTTCGTAACGTACGTCCCCGCCCAGGACTCCGACCATCGATTGATCAGGTAGCAAGCGTACATGTCTTGCCGAAGCTTGAAGACTACATCCGCGCGGAAATCGAAATGCGCGAACGGGTTCCAAATTTCGTCGACATCGGAAATAAAACAAATATCTCTATCTCTCAACTCCGTCAGTGGTTTCTTCATAGATTCTTTTTGGTAAAATTCCCGTAGCCAATGCGTGTGGCTGGCTGGAACGTTATCAGAGGTCAGGCAAGTGTTGATAATCTCCCGATCCAAGGAACTTAATTCGGGATTATTCAGCCTTTGTCGTAGTTCATCATGGCTATCGGGCAAGTCATCGACGACATAATGAATAATCTTATCCTTAAACTGTGCCCATTGTTCTTGTTGCTCCTGGAAAAATAATTTTTTTGGCCGCCCGGAAAAGGTTTGGGTCGCTTCAACGATGACGAAATAATCGATGTATGGATCCAAAATATTCAACCGGATTTCCAACAAGTCAAGTTCATTAAAAAAAATGAAAACGTCGTAGACCATGATAGTTTTTCGGTACTCAGCCAGGGCCTGAGCCGAGGGAGGGACCTTCGGTAATAATTTAGCCAGACGGTATTTCCACCCGCCGACCGAGCTGACGACTTTTTTGACAAAATCATATCGGCAATACTCAATCATTTTCTTCAGCCGATCACCTTGCAAGATGTGCTGGTAGTCGTTCTCGTAACATTTTGTTTCAAAGGTGACCAAGATTAAAAAAGTTTCCTGATGAAAAAGAATTCAACAAAGATTTGATGACCCGTGCGTGATTTTCGTCGGTTGAATATCATTGTTTCATTCTCGCTAAAGCCCGCTGATACAGGCTCGTCGCCATGCGTATCATTCGATTTGGAGGAGGTGCTGATCGACGGGGAATGGCCACAAAGTTTTTATCAATGGGCTTCAGCATCTTCTCGTTAATCTCGAAATTTGCCGTCCAAAGCGTATGTAGCGCGCGTTCAACGATATGTGCTTCGCCCGCCAGGGTGCCGTGGGAAACGAATGTGCGGAGATTTTCGTAGAAGACCTTGGGTAATTTCAAGATATTCTCCTTCGGGACAACATAACACGCCCCCGGCGCAAATCGGACGTATCGGGGGATGGGCGGATCCTTAAAACAGAAACGGAGGAAATCATTGTAGTCATAGAAGTATTTTTTTGGAAAATGGTCCAAATACCAGCTGTTGTTTATTTCGTTAAAGCCTCCGTCAGATCCGATAAAACAAACCGGCCAGTACGTTTTGTGCCGGCGGAAATCTTCCAGCGGCGTGAAGAACTCGTTATTCGCCAGACGGCCGAATGTGAACTCGGAGACATGGCGCGGAAAGGTGTTGCCTTTCGTGAAGATGACGCAATCAGGTAGATGGCGGTAGTTATCAATAATATAGCTGAAGTAATCGGCCAGGTTATATCCGACATTCGGGACTTTCTTTACCTTCTTCTGGTCGAGGCGCGGTGGATAAATGTCCGCCAGATTCTTATCATAGACGACATAATTCTCGGTCCGCTCGGGTACCCAGCTGAGGTCATTGCTAAAACTTGAAATGACAAGAAAGTTCTTTCTTATTTTCTGGGGGTAAAAATAGGTTTTGTGGTTTTCAATGTAGGCATGCAGTTCCGTGAGGCAGGCATTGTAGTCTTGAAGATTGCCATCGCGATCCTGATACCACCAGCCAGTGGTAATGTTATAACCACAGCTCCAGTAGCCGTCAGAAACATTGTGCCGCGCCCAGTACTTTGGCGCGATGCAATATCTCAAGTTGGTGTTCAACCAAGCGGGGAACCAGGCAAAGCTAGAGTTGGAAAGAATGAGATAGCGGGCGTTTTTTATAATCACGTAATCCTTACCAATGCTAAAATGAAACACCTCGAAGTTCGGAAAAAACTTTTTAGCCGTCTGAACGTCATCAGTAATCACGACAAACCGGAAATTGGGGTTGGTCTTCCGCATATTCGCCACCGCCATGTCCCAGTAGCTTTGCGGCAAAAAAACATCTTTGGCGTTGACATATTCCCCGCCTCGGAAGTTGATGACACAAATATCGTCGCCGGAAAAATCGTAACACTCAAAGTCTGCTTTGACTTTCAGCCACTGCCGGATTTCGTCCCGTCGGTGGGCAATATATTGCTCATCCTGCATGACCCCGTCAATTTTTGTGTTGTCCGGGACGCTAACAAGATTCTGGTCATAGAGGCGAATGTCCGCATCGTTCTCGGGATGGGAAATGCGCCGTTCGTGATAATAGTATTCGATGCCGTCCGGCAATATCTCGGGTGGTCCGCCTTCGGGTCCGCTGCCGCCTTTCACCGGCCGGCCGGTGTCCAAGTTCAAAAAATCCAGACATTTTAAATTCTCCGGCGACTGAATGCCGAACTCATAGCCGCGATCTTTGGCGATGACTCGAGTCGTAACATAGCACCACAACTGATTCCCCAGGCCTTGTCCTTTGTAAATCTGGGTGACGATCATGCTTTTGCCAATCGTTTCTTGATAAAATGCTTAAGCCAGAAAAAGTGGGGGATCAGTTGTACATGTTTATGAAATCCAAACGGCTCGGAAACTGATTCCGGGCAATCTGCTTCGCGGCTGAAATGGACCGCTACTTCGACTGGGGCAAACCTTACGCCATACGCTTCCAATTGTTCCCGGTGATAGTTCGTTATATTTCCGTCCTCATTGAA
The DNA here is from genome assembly GCA_964469185.1 of uncultured bacterium. Taxonomy (GTDB): domain Bacteria; phylum Oederibacteriota; class Muellerivitia; order Muellerivitales; family Muellerivitaceae; genus CAYXYA01. The sequence continues at coordinate 2,947 of CAYXYA010000305.1, forward strand.
ATACCCAGTGCCGGCATCTGTAAAGGGCAAATTAAGTTTATGAAACGCGTCGAGGAGTTTTTTGCTACGCAAGGAGAAACCACCGTTGCCGACTCGTACGTTCGTGCCATCCTCTGTCCAATGAATACCAGCTGTCCACGGGGCGCCGATAAAATAATACTCTAAGAACCGCTCGTGCCATTTATGTGG
>CAYXYA010000306.1:0-3134 GCA_964469185.1 uncultured bacterium
CAAGGCTAAGGGCGTGTAAACCCGAAGCCTGTGGCGCAAGATCGTGACGGTCGGTGTCAGCTCCACGGACGATCACGGCAAGTTTTTCCAAGGCCGGGTCGTTAAGTTTGTACTTCCTCAGAAAAGTATCAAAACTGCAAAGCGCCCCCTCGTGAGTCAGTTCGACTCCTGGAATATCAAAGGGAATTGCCTTTGTCTCTTCTGCGACTTTCAATACCTGATTCGTGGGAACGTATAGAAATTCTGGATTTTTATCTATGAACCTTGAAATCAACCAGGGGCAGGCAATGCGGTCGATCTTCGGCCTTTCTCGGGTTACCCATTTCATAGACATCTCCTTTGAAACATCCCTTGCAATATTTGAAACAGTTGTTATAGGTTATAGCTCAGTTGTCATAATAAGCAACAGGGAGAAACTTTGGCCCGTTTGAAATGGCTTCTGCTGATCCACCAAATCCCACCGAAGCCCTCTTACTTGCGAGTAAAAATCTGGCGACGGCTCCAAACGATGGGATCGGTCGCCCTCAAGAATTCGGTATATGTCCTGCCGGATTCGGAACAATCGCGTGAATCTTTTGAATGGCTTCGGAAAGAAATTGTGGCCGAGAGAGGGGAAGCTGATGTCTGCGAGTCCCAGTTCGGGCCTGAAACCAGGGATGGAGAAATCATCAAGCTTTTCAAGTCGGTTCGTAAAGCCGACTATGAAAATTGGCTGAAAGATGCTCATGTCCTTCAATCCCGTCTTAAATCTTCCAAGAATCCTGTGGAAGGAGACAAGGGACAATCTTTCAAACAAGAGATTCGCAACCTCAGGGAGCGTCTAGTGGCCCTCCGAGGAATCGACTTTTTCACGACACCCTTGGGAATGCAGGCGATGAACCTATCAAATTGGTTAGAAAGCCAATTGTTTCAAAAGGCCCACGAGGACAAACTTCCCGCTTTGGAAAAGGTGAAGAAAGAGGACTACATCGGGAAAACCTGGGTCACACGGAAAAATCTCCATATCGACCGTCTAGCCAGTGCTTGGCTTATCCAGCGCTTTATTGACCCCAAAGCTAAGTTCCTTTATGTGGATGGAAAAACCTATTCACCCCGGAAGAACGAAGTGCGATTCGACATGTTCGAGGCTGAGTTCACCCATCACGGCAACCTTTGCACTTTCGAAGTCATGAGGTTGAGATTCAACCTCCAAGCGGCTCCGCTGAAGGCCATCGCCGAAATCATCCACGATATTGATTTGGAGGATTTTAAGTATGGCCGGGAAGAATCGGCTGGGGTAGGGAGTCTCATCAATGGATCGGTGGTTCACTTCACCAAGGATGAGGAACGGTTGGCTTTTGGCCAAAAAGTTTTTGATAGTTTGTATGATTATTTTTTAAAAAAAGGATAAGAGGAGGAGAAAGATGAAAAATTTTTGGATGGGATTGTTGGCCCTGGCCCTCGTTCTGCCAGGTTTGTTAAAGGCCGAGGATAGTAAATTGGATACGGTGTCGATTGAAAAGCTGACCGGAGCCAAGGGAAGCTGGAATAAGGCGCAAACCGTTTTCAAAGTTGGCTTTCCCCGAAAAGAAGTAAAAGTAACTGTGGATGGTACTCCCTTACCCCCTTTCATGGGTTTGGGTACTTGGGCCGCATTTACGCCTACCAAGGATGGGATGGTCATGGTGATGGGTGACAATGTGTTGTTCCAGGATGAAGTGAATCCGGTTATGAGCGTGGCCCTGGAAAATGGGTTGGACGTAACGGCCCTGCACAATCACTTCTTTTTCGATGAACCAAAGGTTTTTTTTATGCACATCAGCGGAATGGGCAATCCGGAAACACTGGCTAAAGCTGTGGGCAAGGTTTACGCGAAGGTGCACGAAATCAGGGCTTCCAAGGCTGAACCCGCCACCAGTTTCGGACATGGGGCGCTTCCTGAAAAGAATTCGATCACCCCGGAACCATTGGAGAAAATATTGGGCGTAAAGGGTACTGCCCAGGACGGTATGTTCAAGGCGGTTTTCGGACGTACCACCAAAATGGGGGAAGATGAATTCGGAACCGACATGGGCGTCAATACCTGGGCGGCTTTTATCGGTTCAGATGACAATGCCCTCGTAGATGGGGATTTCGCCATGCACGAGGATGAAGTAACCAAGGTCTTAAAGTCCTTGCGCAAAAGCGGGATTAATATTGTCGCTATTCACCAACACATGACGGGAGACTCACCCCGAATCATTTTCCTACATTTCTGGGGCCACGGAAAATCCGAAACATTGGCAAAAGCTGTGAAGACCGCCCTTCAATTCACAAAAGATTAAAAGAATTTTTTTTAACATTTTTTAAAAAGGAGGTACGTAATGAAAAATATTTTTTCATTTGTTGGGGTAATGGTTTTGACGGGGGGATTCCTCGCAAGTGTGGTTAGGGCTGAGGAATACGGAAAAAACGATCAAGCCGCCCTTGGCAAGGCATTGGCGGGAGCAAAAATATCCCTGATGCAGGCCATTACGTCCAGTGTTAAACACGGCAAAGCGATTTCGGCAAAGTACGAACTCGAAAAAGGCGAGCTTCAGCTTTCGGTTTACACTGAAAAAGTAGGAAAATTTTTCGAGGTGATGGTAGATCACGAGACGGGCAAGGTTTTAAAAGCGGAAGCCATCACGGAAGGGGATGATCTTAAAGACGCGGAAAGCCAAAGTGCTGCAATGGCTAAGGCGAAGAATGACCTTAAGACTTTCCTCCGTAAGATTATAAAAGCAAATAAGGGTTTTCATGCCGTCAGCGCCATCCCATTGTTGCAAGACGGCCACGCAGTTGTGAAGATTGAACTAATCAAAGGCGAAAAGTGGAAGTCGATTACACAAAGCATTGAAGACGAAACATTTTGGCTTAATCTTCCTTAAGTAAGTTTGGAAGTAACAAGGAAAATTGGTGAAAAACTTATTACGGGTTCAAAACCTGGAAGTGACCTACGGCTCCGATTGGGCTTTGAAAGAAATCTCTTTTGAAGCCCAAAAGGCCGAGATACTTGGTTTGATCGGACCCAATGGAGCAGGGAAAACTACTCTGATTGAATGTTTGGCGGGTTTTCGTCCCAATGGAAAAGGAAGCGTCTGTTGGAACGGCCAGTCCGTTCCAACGCTTTTGAG
>CAYXYA010000307.1:0-3133 GCA_964469185.1 uncultured bacterium
TCGGTTTTCAAGGATCCAATCCGGCTTTTGGTCGGGGTCTTCGTTGGAGAAGGTCGGGGCTTTTGAAGGCTTAAAAAACACCCTGCCCCTTCCTTCAAAAGCCCCTGCCAAGTGGTCCGCCGGGATCTTCTCAAGTGAGCGAAAGGGCCCCACTGGGGGATGGGTGGAGCGAAACAGAGGTCCTCACAAACGATCTTACAAAACCCCCTAGATGGATGAGGGCTGGAGAGGGAAGGGGCAAAAAAAGAAAGTTGTTCAGGGATTTAAATATATAAGTCTCGATTTTAGGTCGTTTCCTCCGTTTTTTCGTATTGCTAAGCCAAGCCCCGAAAGCCTATACTTCATCCCCCCAGGGATTCGTTCCTGGGTTTTTCCCGCCTTAGCCTTCCAAGGCTCGCGCAGGAATCCTGTTCCCGATCGGCACCAAGTGAAAGGGGACCAACCTCATCTCCGATGAGGAATCCATAGGAGGTTTTTATGAGTCAGCTTTTGAAGTATGACGTGATCTACATTCTGGATCCCAACTCCACACCCGAAGAAGCTACAGCGGTTTCTTCGAAGATCGAACAGATCGTGGTGGACGCCAAGGGAACCCTTCTCAAAAAAGACGATTGGGGCAAGCGCCGTTTGGCTTACCTGGTGCAAAAACACCGGGAAGGCAATTACGTGTTCATGCACGTCTCGGTCTCGCCTGAGACCATCGCGGAAATCACCCGTAATCTCCGTTTGATGGAAAAGGTCATCAAGTTTTCTATCGTGAAGGACACCATCAGCCACTTAAAGGCGAAAGTGAAGCCGCCCCGCGTGAAGACGAGCACTGAAGGAGCCACCTCCCGTCCGGGAGGCGGCCGCACGACCTATCAGTCGCACTCGTCCCATTCATCGCAATCGCATTCGACCTCGTCGCACTCAGCGCCGAAGTCTGCTGAAGCTCCGACGAACCCTTCTACGCCGACGGTCAGTGTGCCGCCGACAACGACTCCGGCTCAAAGCTAAGAACTCGGGAGGAACGATATGCCCAATTTCAACAAAGTGTTCTTGATGGGAAATCTCACGAAGGATCCGGAATTGCGCTATACGGCGGGCGGTGCCCCCGTGGCCAATCTGCGGATGGCGATCAACCGCGTGTACCAGCTTCAATCGGGCGAAAAGAAAGAAGATGTTTGTTTCGTCACGGTGGTGGTCTGGCGCAAGCAGGCTGAAGCCGCGGGAGAGTACCTGAAAAAAGGCGATCCTGTTTTCGTGGAGGGCCGTCTGCAAAGCCGGTCCTGGGAAACCGAGGATAAGCAAAAGCGCAGCGTCATGGAAGTCGTCGCCGAGAGGATCCAGTTCCTGAACAGGGGCAAGGGTGGTTCCGGTGAGAGCTTCCAGGAAGGCGCGGAAGAGGAAGGCGCCCCTCAAAGTTCGGCTCCGGCCGCGGCGGCAGCGGGCAGCGAAGAAGACATTCCCTTTTAACCCTATTACTAACCGTTAATGTTTTTAAAAACTAAGGAGACTAGACAATGGAAAGAGAACCTTCAAAAGGACCCAGAGAAGACCGTCCGCGCGGTGAAGGCGGCGGCCGTTTCCGCCGTCCGCGCCGTAAATCCTGCCGTTTCTGCGCCGAGAAGATCGTCGCGATCGACTATAAGGATTTCAACCGCATCCGCGCCTTTGTGAGCGAGCGCGGCAAGATCGTCCCCAGCCGTATGACGGGCACCTGCGCCAGTCACCAACGGGAGCTGACGAAGGCCATCAAACGGGCGCGCAACATCGCCTTACTGCCTTTCCAGCAAAACTAAACCAGGCTTTTCCTCTTGGAAATCCTAGCCGTTCTTTTGATCGAACTGGTCTCGGCCCTTCTCATGTTGGCTTTGGCCAGTTTGTCCGTTTATTGGTCGCTTCGCCGGGGTTTAAACCCCTTTGGGTGGTGGCTATGGGCGCGGCGGCCGTCGTGGCCTTTGTGGGAGGTTCCTTTCTCCTGGGACAACTCGGGCCCCATCCCGATACCCCGGCTTCCATACAGCAATCCTTCGATCAATCATGGCAGTTGACGGCGAGATCCTTGGCCGAAAATAAGATGACCCCCGCGGATATCGAGCTCGTCAAAAATTATTGTCTTAAATATTTTTTATGGTCGTTTCCAGCTTGGCTTTTGGTCGGCGCGCTGGGCGCGGGATTCGTAGCTTACTACTTGGTTTCAAGCGTCCTGTCGAGGTCCGATCCGAGGGTTTCCCCACCCATTTCTTTTTCGTTATGGATGGTGCCTGAACCGATGGTCTTCGGTCTGATCGCGGCGGGATTGATCAAAGTTTTGGTGAATGAAAATACCTGGATGGATCTGGTCGGCGACAATTTCTTGGTTTTCTTCTCTGTTCTTTACACTTTCGCGGGTCTGACCATCATGTCTTTTTATTTTCAAAAATGGCGTTTTCCCAGCATGGCCCGTCTTTTGGGTTATATCGCGGTCATGCTACTATCTTCCAATCTGATCTGTCCCATTTTAGGCGTGCTGGATATTTGGCTGGATTTCAGGAAGATCAAAAAAACTCCACCGGAGCTAGCGACATGAAAGTTCTCTTGAAACAGGATGTGGCAAAGATCGGGAAAAAAGGCGAACTTTTGGAAGTGAAAGAAGGCTATGCCCGTAATTTCCTCATCCCGAACGGGTTGGCGGTGGAAGCCTCGGGCGGCGCCTTGAAGCAAATTGAAGAGGAAAAGAAAGCCCAGGACCGCAAGAAGGCGAAGGAAAAAGACGAGGCTCAAGTTTTGGGCAAAAAGATCGAGGGTCTTTCCATCCAGATCAAGCATAAGGCGGGAGAAGAAGGCCGGCTTTTCGGCTCCATCACTTCCGCTGAGATCTCCGAGTCCTTGAAGCAAAAGGGTTTTGATATTGATAAAAAGAAGATCGTTTTGGACGAACCCATCCGTTTGGTGGGGGATTACACGGTCAAGATCAAGTTGCACCACGATGTGACGGCTTCCTTGCCCGTTCGGGTCGAAAGAATTTAAGCGGGAATTACATACTTAATTCCCTCGCAATGTTCTGTTTAGTGCTTTTTTCTTTCGCCCTCTTTCACAATAGCTACGGCCAGTGTTTTTTTTCGACCCTCTCCACTCCGACCGCCATCCGTCACCTATTTGGGATAACTCC
>CAYXYA010000308.1:0-3130 GCA_964469185.1 uncultured bacterium
AGGCGCGGACGCGATCTGCCATGGCGCGACCGGCAAAGGGAACGACCAGGTTCGGTTCGAATTGACGGTGATGGCGTTGGCCCCTCATTTAAAGATCATCGCGCCTTGGCGGGAATGGGATATCAAGTCCCGGGAAGAAGCCATTGACTACGCCGAACGGCACGGCATCGAGATACCTGTGACGAAAAAACGGCCCTACTCCATGGACGGCAATCTTTGGCACTTGAGCCACGAGGGCGGGGAATTGGAAGATCCCTGGAACGCTCCCACCAAGCATGTGTTTTTGAACACCAAGGATCCGGCGAAAGCTCCAAAGAAGCCACTTGGTGTTGTAGTGAATTTCAAACACGGGATGCCCGTCGGATTGAACGGCAAAAAAGTCAGCGCCGTTGCCTTGGTGGAAAAACTGAACAAGCTGGGCGCCGCTTACGGCGTCGGCCGTATCGACATCGTCGAAAATCGGTTGGTGGGCATGAAAAGCCGGGGAGTCTATGAATCGCCCGGTGCTACGATCCTTTACGAGGCTCATCGGGCCCTTCAAACCCTGACGGTCGAACGGGATGCGCTTCATTACAGTCAGCTTGTTTCGGTCAAATACGCGGAAATGATCTACAACGGTCAATGGTTCTCGCCCTTGCGGGATAGTATCGAAGCTTTTTTCAATGAGACCCAGAAGAATGTCACGGGCGACGTGAGGGTGGAACTTAATCCAGGCCGGGTGGCTGCCACCGGCATTCGGTCGCCCTATTCTCTCTATCAAATGGACCTGGCGACTTTTGGAGAGGACGAGGTTTATAACCAGAAAGACGCTGAGGGCTTTATCCGCTTGTTCGGGCTTCCGCTGAAGGTGGTGGGGACCGTTAAAAGGAAAACCAAATGAAAAAAACATGGGGTGGGAGATTCCAAAAATCCACAGATCCTCAAGTCGAGGCTTTCACCGAGTCGATTTCATTCGACCATCGGTTAGGTCTCTTTGACATTGAGGGAAGCATCGCCCATGTCCAGACTTTGGTGAAGGCCAAGCTTTTGACCCCTGCCGAGGGAAAGAAACTCGTAGCCGGCCTCCAGAAGATCAAAAAAATGTTGGGAGCTGGAAAACTGCCCTTGAACAAAAGCATGGAAGATATCCACACGGCTGTGGAAAAAGCGCTCGTGCGTTTGGTGGGACCTCTGGGTGGCAAACTTCATACCGGACGCTCGCGGAACGATCAAGTCGCGACCGACCTTCGGCTTTACTTGCGCCACGCCGTGAAAGAAGTCGTCACGGCGGGAACGGGATTGATCGAGGTCATCGCGGGATTAGCCCTTAGGGAAAAAGACACCCTTATGCCGGGCTACACCCATCTTCAAAGAGCGATGCCGGTCACTTTGGGCCACCATTTAGCCGCTTACGCTTTCATGCTCATACGGGATATGGATCGGTTCTTGACGGCCTGGGACAGGGCGGACGCCCTGCCTTTAGGCTCCGGCGCCTTGGCTGGCACGAACCATCGTTTTGACCGGAACTTCACGGCGAAGAAGCTTGGGTTCCATTCCGTCATTCAAAACAGTCTCGACGCGGTCTCGGATCGGGACGCTTATGTTGATTTCTTGGCTGCCGCGGCGACCACACAAATGCATCTCTCGCGTGTCTCGGAGGACTTGATCCTCTGGGCGACTACGGAGTTCGGTTTTGTGGAGATGGACGACGCTTTCTCGACGGGTTCCAGCCTGATGCCGCAAAAGAAAAACCCGGATGTGGCGGAGTTGGTCCGGGGCAAAGCGGGAAGGGTCTTCGCCAATTTGATCGGGCTTTTAACGGTCCTGAAAGGTCTGCCGCTGGCCTATAACCGCGACCTGCAAGAGGATAAACACTTCGTTTTTGATTCCGCGGATACCGTGACAAGCTCCCTCAAGATCATGACGGGATTCCTCTCGACCCTCAAGTTCCAGCGGGAAAGAATGTCCGATGAGGCCGATGCCGACTTGACGCTTTTGGCGACCGATTTAGCGGATGTTCTGGTGCGGCAGGGAATGCCGTTCAGACGTGCGCACGAAGTCGTTGGCGAAATAGTGCGTTATAGCCTGGAACACGACAAGAGGCTTCAAGATCTGACGGATGCCGAGCTCAAAAGATTCTCGAAAGATTTTCCGAAAGGGACTGCCGGGAACCTTTCCGTCCACCACTCGGTGAACGGGAAAATGACCGCCGGCGGCACCTCGCCCAAGAATGTCGCGGCTCAAGCCAATCAGTTGAAGGCCCAGGTCCAATTGATCAAAAAATATCTTTCGCATTTGTGAGGGAATGATGAGCGGCTTTCACTTTAAAAATAACCGCTGGTACGCCGATGGCGTGGCTCTTTCCAAGATCGCGGAAAAAACCGGAACGCCGGGCTATGTTTACAGCCTCCCATCCTTTGAGGAACGGTTCAAAGAGATCGACAGGGCCTACAAGTCGGTCCCGCATTTAGTGGCCTATTCCATCAAGACGAACGACAATTTATCTGTCATTAAGGCTTTAGCCAAACTGGGTTCCGGTACGGACGTGGTTTCGGGCGGGGAATTGTTCAAGGCCCGCAAGGCCGGGGTTCCCGCTGACAAGATCATCTTCGCGGGTGTCGGCAAGACCGACGATGAGATCGCTTACGCCTTGACCGAAGGTATCCGTTATTTCAATGTGGAATCCATTCCGGAGATCGAGGCCATCAACGAGGTGGCGAAGAAACTCCGCAAAGTCGCCTCAATCGCGATCCGATTCAATCCGAACATCGACGCGCTCACGCACCACTACATCTCGACCGGTAAAAAGGAAAATAAATTCGGAGTGTTCCTAGGTGATTTGGAAAAGGTTTTGGCGACGGTTCGCAATTGCCGGTCGGTCCATTGGACGGGCGTGCACGCTCACATCGGAAGCCAGATGACCCAGACCGCTTCCGTTGGAAAAGCCGCCAGAGTAGTGGAACAGTTGGTCGTCCGTCTTCGTCTTGAGGGTTTTCCGATCCACACGGTGAATTTGGGCGGGGGATATGGCATCAACTATAAAGATGAGAAACCTCCCAAAGCTTCCCAATACGCGGCGCAGGTCATTCCGGTCATCAAAAGACTCAACGCGACACTTCTCCTGGAGCCAGGACGGTTCATCTCGGGCAAT
>CAYXYA010000309.1:0-3121 GCA_964469185.1 uncultured bacterium
CGTTTATCGCTCAAGTTTTTCGGAATTCTTCCGTGATAAACTTAGACGGAATAAGAAGCGGCTCCTCGAAAGCCGGAAGGGTTTTTAAAATGGATGTTCAAAAAGGGTGGATGGAACAGCGGCGACATGAGCGTGTTTCGGCGACCCTGAGCGTGACCTATCGTGTCCTTGGCGCGGATGAGACGAAAGACGTCCTGAACCTGCCGCAATACAGCGAAACCCAAGCCGAACATTTACCCCATCTGGCCAAAAAATCCCACGCTTATCACGCCATCACGAAGGATATCTCCGAGGGCGGGTTATCCATCGTCGGGGAACATCCTTTCGTCCTGGGTGACAAGGTGGAGATCTCGATCCAACTGCCCCAATTCGCCATCCCCGTGACGATGCTCACCGAAGTGAAACGCTCCAGTTCTTATACGCAAATGGGGAAGGTGATCTATACGGCCGGGGTTTCTATCCTGGCGCTGGATAAACAAGAAATGAACCGACTCAGCCGTTATCTTTTAGCCGAGAAGATCCAACAGCAGAACAACAAAAACGGCTGATCAAGCAGCCGTTCCTTCTCGAATCATCTTCCTATTTCAACCATCCGCCATTATCCTTACCCCCTTCGTCATAGCAGGAAAGGCCTGTCTTTGTGGGCATTCTAATGAGTTGTCAAAACCTATCGAAAAGCTTCGGCGCCCGTCCGCTTTTTGAGAACCTGTCCTTCGGGCTTTTCGAGGGGGAGCGCACCGGGCTTATTGGGCCCAACGGTACGGGTAAATCAACACTGCTAAAAATTCTCGCGGGCGTGGAAAAGCCCGACACGGGTTTGCTTTCCGTCCGCAAAGGGCTCCGGGTCGGTTATCTGCCCCAGCAGGACCGTTTTGAAAACGTGGATCAAGGTTTGACCGTGCGCACGGCTATCAGCAAAGGTTTGGAAGGTCTGGGGTTGGAAGATTGGGAGCTTGATGTCAGGGTCGATCAAGGGCTCGAAGAAGCGGGATTCACCGATCCCGACCAAGAGGTCGCGAAGCTTTCGGGCGGTTGGCGTAAAAGACTGGCCATCTTGACGCAGGTGCTCCGTGAACCCGACTTGCTTTTGCTAGACGAACCCACGAACCATCTGGATCTGGAAGGCGTGCTTTGGCTTGAGGATTTCATGGAAAACCTGAAATTCTCATTCTTGGTCGTTACCCATGACCGGCGTTTCTTGGAGCGGGTGGGCAACCGCATCATCGAATTGAACAAACAGTACCCCGAAGGATTCTTTGGCAACTCGGGCAATTACACGCAATTCTTGGAAAAGCGCGAGGACCTTTTCAATTCCCAGGCCAAGCGTGAGGACACAGTGGCCAATCAGGTGCGCCGCGAGATCGAATGGCTGCGCCGGGGGGCCAAGGCCCGCCAAACCAAACAGCAGGCGCGTATCGATCGGGCAGGGGAGCTCATCGGCGAACTGGGCGAGTTGAAATACCGCAATTCCCAGGGCGCGAGCGTGGACATCGATTTTTCAGGCAGTCAGCGCCAAACCCAGCGCCTTGTGGCCGCGTCCAAGATCACCAAGACGCTCGGCGGGCGGAAACTATTCGGACCACTCGATCTATTACTGACGCCAGGCGACAAGCTGGGACTCTTGGGCGAGAACGGCAGCGGTAAAAGCACGCTCCTTAAGATATTCGCGGGTGAGGTCCATCCCGACTCGGGGACTTTGAAGCAAGCGGATAAATTGCGGGTCGTGACCTTCGACCAGCACCGCGACCAACTCGATCTCAATATGAGTTTGCGCGAGGCGCTTTGCGAAAAGGGCGATTATGTGACCTATAAAGGGCGTCAGATCCACGTGGCCAGCTGGGCCGAGCGGTTCCTCTTCACTAAGATCCAGCTCGACATGTCCCTGAAGAAGATGTCCGGCGGGGAACAGTCCCGTGTCCTCATCGCGCGGTTGATGCTGAAGCCCGCGGACCTCCTGCTTTTGGACGAGCCCACGAACGATCTGGACATTCCATCGCTGGAAGTACTCGAACAGAGCCTGGAAGAATTTCCGGGCGCCTTGATACTGGTGACCCATGACCGTTATCTCTTGGACCGGGTCAGCCGTCAGATCCTGGCCCTGGACGGAAAGGGCAACGCGGATTTCTTCGCGGACCTCTCCCAATGGGAGGACTTTAGGGCGAATGAGCGTGATAAAAACAAAGGAAAAAAAAGTCCGACCCAAAAACCCGCGGTGCCAATAAAACCCAAGAAGACCTTATCCGGCAACGAACTTAAAGAACTCGAGGCGATGGACACCGCGCTTCATGTCGCTGAAGCTAAATTGAAAGCCACGAAAGCCCAGTTGAATGATCCAAAGATCGGCAGTGATGTTTCAAAGCTCCTGGAATGTCAGAAGCTAGTGGACGCGGAGCAGGCCAAGGTGGAAGTTCTTCTCAAACGCTGGGAGGAACTGGAATCTAAAAAGAGTCAGGGATAACGAACGGTCTTTCATAGGAGTAACTTTTGGCTTTAACCGCAACCCTCTACCGTTTTCGCATCGACCTTTCGGATGTGGACCGGAACTTATATCAGGTGCTGGAATTCCGCGCCGCGATGCATCCTTCTGAGTCCGTTCCCTTTTTCATCACCCGCATCCTGGCCTACGCGCTCAATTACCAGGAAGGCTTGGAGTTCTCCGCCGGCATCAGCGCGCCCGATGACCCCGCCATCCGGGTGATGGGACTAACGGGTGGGGTGGATCTTTGGATCGACATCGGCAATCCAACTACCAAACGCATCCACAAGGCGTCCAAATCCGCCAAAGAAGTCCGCATCTATACCCACAAGGACGTCCAGCTCTTGGCGAGGGAATTACGCGAGGAAAAGGTCCATCGGCTCGAGGAAATCGGGTTGTTCTCGCTGGACCAGTGGTTCCTCAACGCCATCGGCGCCACTCTCAACCGGGATAACCATTGGGAGATGACTTGCAACGAAAGCGAGCTTTATGTGGGCGTCGGAAAGGGATCCTTCCAGGGCCGTCTCGAGCAGCATCGTTTCGAAAAATAGCGGCCGACCTAGACATATATATTTAAAACCCTGAACAGTTTTCTTTTTTGCCCCTTTCCTCTCCAGCCCTCATCCATCTAGGGGGTTTTGTAAG
>CAYXYA010000310.1:0-3113 GCA_964469185.1 uncultured bacterium
AAAGTGGTCATCAGCGGAGTGACCTATAACAAGGACGAGGCCAAGATCACGGTTCGCGGCGTGCCGGATAGACCCGGTGTCGCCTCTATTCTTTTCTCGAAGCTCGGAGACGCAGGCGTGAACGTCGACATGATCATCCAGAACATCGGCGAAAAAGGGCATTCAGACGTTTCTTTTACGGTGCACCGGAGTGAATTGAAGAAGACCATGAAAGTCGTCCATGAAGCCTCGAAAACTTTGAAACCCGCCGGGATCATCGCGGACGACCACATCGCCAAGGTTTCGGTCGTCGGCGTGGGAATGCGCTCTCATTCGGGTGTCGCGGCCAAGATGTTCAAGTCCCTGGCGGAAAAGGGCGTCAACATTTTGATGATCTCGACCTCGGAAATTAAAATTTCAGTGGTCATCGACCGGAAGGACGTAGCGAAAGCGGTCAAAGCCATTCATGACAAGTTCAAGCTGGGCAAAAAGGCGGGAAGCGAACGTGGATAAGATCAATTAATCAATAAACCCTCGCCCCTTGGGGGAGAGGGTAGGGTGAGGGGTGTCGGCATCCGTCAAAATTACCCTCATCCCATCCTTCTCCCCTCGAGGGAGAAGGGGACTAGAATAGTTAACGGTTTTAACAATTTAAAGGTACTGCAATGGACAAAAAACTTGTTTTATACGATGCACTTCTAAGAGAAGGCCCCCAAACCGAGGGTATCAACATGTCCTTGAAGGACAAGTTGAGCCTACTTGAGGTTTTGGACGATCTCGGCCTTCATTACATCGAGGGCGGTTGGCCGGGCGCCAATCCGAAGGACACCGCTTTTTTCCAGGAAGCCCGCAAGATGAAGTTGAACGCCCTTTTGTCCCCTTTCGGGATGACTCGCCGCGTCAGCAAGAAGGCGCATTATGACGCTAATTTATTGAACTTGGTCAAGGCTAAGACATCCACCCTCACGCTGGTGGGAAAGACTTGGGACTTCCACGTGACGAAGGCTTTGGGCATCTCCCTGGAGCAGAATTTAGAGATCATCAATGATTCCGTGAAGTTCCTGAAATCGAAGACCGATGAGGTTTTTTATGACGCGGAACATTTTTTCGACGGCTATAAAGACAACCCTGAATTCGCGTTGAAGTGTTTGGAAGCCGCTCTTCACGCGGGGGCGGATTGCCTGGTCTTGTGCGACACCAACGGCGGGTCTTTGCCGGAGGATATCGAGGCGGTGGTAACGCGAGTTGGTCAAAGGTTTCCCAAAGCGGCTTTAGGTATCCATTGTCACAATGATTCCGACTTGGCGGTCGCCAATAGCCTGGCGGCTTTGGAAGCCGGGGCGGTCCAGGTCCAAGGATGCTTGAACGGGTATGGGGAGCGAGTGGGTAATACTAATTTGACTTCGCTCATCCCGACTCTGGTCTTCAAGAAAAACGCCTCATTTGTACGCCCAGTCCATATGGAAAAACTCACGGAAGCCTCTCGCCGTGTGGACGAAATTCTCAATGTGAGTCCACGTTCGAACGCTCCTTATGTGGGCAAGAGCGCTTTTACGCACAAAGGCGGGATGCACATCTCCGCCGTGAGCAAGGTCTCCCGTGCCTATGAGCATATTGAACCGGAAAAAGTCGGCAATCAACGCAAACTAATCTTGTCCGATCAGGCGGGTGTCGCGGCCATCTTCAGCAAGGCCGGCGACCGAAAGATCGTTCTACATAAAGATAGACCCGAAGCGAAGGCCATCATTGAAAAAGTGAAACAGATGGAAAGCGAAGGCTACCAGTTCGAGAGCGCGGAAGCGTCTTTTGAGATACTGCTGAAAAAAGCGTTGGGACAGCATCGCAATTTCTTCGACCTGGTGGGTTTCCGCGTCATTGTGGAAAACCGAGGCGATGGCCGTTTGGTCTCTGAGGCTACGATCAAGTTGAGCGTGAACGGCGTGATGGAAAACACGGTGGGCGAGGGGGACGGTCCGGTGAACGCCCTGGACAACGCTTTGCGCAAAGCCTTGACCAAATTTTACCCTTCGTTAAAAGAAGTGCATCTGACCGACTATAAAGTGCGTGTGCTGGACGCCAAGGACGGCACGGCCGCGAAAGTCCGGGTCCTCATCGAGAGCCGCGACGACAAGGATACCTGGGGCACGGTGGGTGTTTCGGAGAACAGCATCGGAGCCTCATGGGACGCTTTGGTCGATTCGATCGATTACAAGCTCATGAAGGACAGCGCGAAAAAAAGCGGTAAGCCCAGCAAAAGGCCAAGCCGTTGAAGCACCGTCCGATCGGGATCTTTGACTCCGGGTTGGGCGGGTTGACGGTGGTCCAGGCCATTCAAAAAGAATTGCCGAAAGAAAAGCTCGTTTACTTCGGCGACACCGCCCGCATTCCTTACGGCACCAAAAGTCCCGATACCATCATCCATTACGCCCGTCAGATCATCCGTTTCCTCATCAAACGCGAGAAGGTGAAGGCCATCGTGGTGGCCTGCAACACATCTTCGGCTTGGGCGCTGAAGACCGTTCGGAGGGAATTCTCGGTCCCCATCCTTGGCGTGATCGAGCCAGGCGCTCTCGCGGCTGTCGAAGTCACCCGTAACGGCAGGATCGGTGTTATCGGGACCGAGGGCACGATCTATTCCGGGGCCTATCCGGAGGCGATCCATCGGTTGATGCCCAGGGCCAAGGTTTACAGTAAACCCTGTCCATTGTTCGTTCCCCTGGTGGAAGAGGGAAAATTGACGGGGCCGGTCGCCGAATCCATTGTCCGGGAGTATTTGAAACCGCTGTTAAGATCCAAGATCGACACCATCCTTTTGGGCTGTACCCACTATCCTCTTTTAAAGAAAACCATATCCCGGATCGCGGGAAAGAAAGTCTGTATCGTGGACTCGGCGGACGAAACCGCCCTGACGCTTCACCGCGACCTCGCGGCGCATGGCATCGAACTGACTGGCCGCGGCAGCGGAAAATACTACGTCAGCGATCTTTCGCGTAAATTCAAAGAGCACGCCCAGCGGTTTTTGGGCGGTCACATCGGCAGGGTAGAAAAGGTGTCCATCGAGAAGTACTGATCCGAAGGAAATTACATATTTAATTCCCTCGTAATGTTCCGTTTAGTGCTTTTTTCTTTTTCGA
>CAYXYA010000311.1:0-2439 GCA_964469185.1 uncultured bacterium
TCCGGCACGCCGCTAACCGTGATCTTGGCCTCGTCCTTGTTATAGGTCACTCCGCTGATGACCACTTTTTCCATCGCTTTGGTTTCTGGCATGACGATCGTCCCTTCCTTTTCGTTGAATGTGGGTCTCACATGGATCTTGATCCCAAAATTCTTGGCGAACTCGACCGACCGCGCGTTGAGCACCTGCGCCCCCGCGCTGGCCATCTCGAGCATTTCATCATAGCTAACGACGTTCAATTTCTTAGCGTTTTTCACGATGGACGGGTTGGCGGTAAAAACGCCATCCACATCCTTATAAAATTCGCAGACATCCGCGTGCAAAGCCGCCGCGATCGCGACCGCGGTCAAGTCACTGCCGCCCCGCCCCAGGGTCGTGATCTCATTATCTTTGTTCATGCCCTGGAACCCCGCCACGATCACCACTTTACCCAATTTCAAGGCGCCGCGGATCTTGGAATCCCCCACCTTCACGATGCGGGCCTTGGTATGGACGTCATCGGTCACGATACCCACTTGGGGGCCAGTAAAAGAGATAGCGTCGCAGGCCAAGCTTTTCAACGCGATGGCCAGAAGCGCGATTGCCTGTTGTTCGCCTGTCGCTAAGAGCACATCCATCTCGCGGTCATCAGGCTCATCGGTGATCTTGTGAGCCATGGAAATGAGGTCGTCGGTCGTATCCCCGGGAGCGGAGACGACAACCACCACTTCGTTGCCCTTTTTTCTTGTTTTGGCGATACGGCGCGCCACTTCCATCATTTTGGAAGCGTCCGCCACCGAAGACCCGCCGAATTTTTGGACAATTAAAGCCATCTTCTTTTTCTCCCCATCATGGTGAGCCAAACCAATTTACTTCGAAAGACTCCGAGTCAGCCCAATCATAGTTTGCTTATTACTCAGATTAATTGACTCCTCGTTTCGAGTATCAGAATCACCCTTATAGTTTGCCTGATAATAAGTTCCTGTATAAGTAGGATCAACGGCGTTCAGCTCAGGCACAGTTTGAGTAACTTTTAATTTTCCCTTTTTCAAAACACCCTTTAAAAAAATATAAACGGTTTTTGGTTTGTCTTTAAGATAAAGCTTAGCACTGAAATTTTCTCCATTAATGATTACATCGGCCATGCCTTCTTCAATCACCCACCCATCCCCAAGACCTATTGTTCTAATCCAATGCCATTGATTTCCAGAGGCGGAAGCCAATCCGAGAGACAGAATAAAAAATATGATGACTATTTTTTTAATAACCGCCTCCGCTACCGAAGACCCGCCGAATTTTTGAACAATCAAAGCCATCGTCTTTTCTCCCCATCGCGAACAAAATACGATTTAATATTTACAACCTATGGCATCCCTTTTTTCAGCCAAGCATCGTACTCCATCATTATGTTGAACTTGTAAAAAGCAATTATGTTCACAACAGCCAAAACGCCCAAAACAATCGATGTTATAAGTACCGCTTTCGTTTTCGTATCTTGCTTCTTAAATAAAAAAATAACTTCGATCGCGATCACCAACCCTAAAAGTTTTCCAACAAACGAAAGTGGAAAACCAGTGTGGTTAGTATCATTGTCAAAAAAAGTATAAAAATTTAATCCCGCTATAAATAAGAATTGAAAAATTATTAAAAAGAGCGGCCCGACTGAATGAACTCCCCAACGATCTAAGCCACTTTTGTTTCTTGCCAAAGATCGCCTCCCCTACCGTAGACAACTTCAAACACCTCGAAAACTAAAGATTCAAAACTTTTAAGATCTCACCCAACTCGGGTTTCACCACCACCGGTTTAGAGCACATCGACACCGCACGGTCGGGATCTTTCAACCCATGACCCGTCAGCGTACAAACCACCCGTTTCTGACCGTCGACGAAATACTTATCTTTATTCTTTTTGATAACACCAGCCAGCGATGCCGCCGAAGCAGGCTCGCAAAAGATGCCTTCCATGGAAGCCAACAATTGATAGGCCTCTAAGATCTCATCGTCCGTCACGGCTTCGATAACGCCTCGAGATTCATCCCTCGCCGCTTCGGCCTGTTTCCAGGAAAAAGGATTTCCGATCTTGATCGCCGTAGCGATGGTCTGAGGATCCTCCACTACTTTGCCGAGCACGATAGGAGCCGAGCCTGCCGCTTGGAAACCGCACATGCGGGGCAATTGCTTTGCCAAACCTTTCTTGTGATATTCCTTATAACCCTTCCAATAGGCCGTGATGTTACCGGCGTTACCCACAGGTATCGCGTGATACTCAGGCGCGTCGCCGATGGTATCTACCACTTCAAATGCCGCGGTCTTCTGACCCTCGATGCGGTAAGGATTGTTCGAGTTCACCATCGTGACCGGGTATTTATCCGCCAACTCACGGGTCAGCTTCAAAGCCTTGTCGAAACTTCCTTCGACAGCGATGACCTTCGCTCCATAGATAAGCGATTGGGCCATT
>CAYXYA010000311.1:2449-3099 GCA_964469185.1 uncultured bacterium
GATGGAACCATGCGGCAAAAAGACGGCGCAAGAAATACCGGCGTGGGCGGCGCAAGCCGCCGCCGCCGCAGAAGTGTTGCCCGTTGAAGCGCAAACAACCACCTTCGCGCCATCCTCCACAGCCTTGGACATGGCCATGGTCATCCCGCGGTCCTTGAAGGAACCGGTCGGGTTGAGGCCCTCGAACTTGAAATAAAGTTTGAGCCCGTTCCCGAGTTTTTCCGAGATCCGAGGCCCGTAGATAAGGGGTGTGTCCCCTTCTTTTAATGTGATAACAGGCGTCTTTTCAGAGACCGGCAAATAGGGCCGGTACTCCTCGATAACGCCTTTCCAGTAAGCCATTTATTCCCCCCGCTCCATACGGATCAAAAGTGTTTCTTCCTGCACAAAGGGCAGTCCATTGATCTTTTTAAGCGCTTCCTGAACATCCTCTTCCTTGGCCTCGTAAGTGACGATGACCACAGGTACTTTGTCGCCCTTCTTCTGTTCTTTTTGAACAACCGAAGCGATGGAAATGCGGTGTTCGCCCAAAATACGGGAGATCGCCGAGAGCACGCCAGCCTGATCGAGCACAGAGAACTTGAGGTAATAGCGGGATTTGATATCCCCCATTTTCTTGATGCGTTTGATCTGGGGATTGTCGCTCAAGA
>CAYXYA010000312.1:0-3096 GCA_964469185.1 uncultured bacterium
TCGAGGCTTGCCGTATGTCCAAGGCCAAGTTCATGGTTTATGAGCACATGAGTTTGGATGATTTGAAAAAGCAGTTGGAAAAGACAAATAAGTACCGCAGGCGTTTGATTGTCACGGACGGTCTCTTCAGTATGGATGGCGATCTGGTTCCCCTTTTAAAGTTGATGGAGCTCGCCAATGAGTATGACGCCATGGTGATGGTCGATGACGCCCACGGCACGGGAGTTCTAGGCCCGACCGGCCAGGGCATCATTCATCACTTTCCCTTGAAACACTTTCCGACGGTGGTTGTCGGCACTTACAGCAAGGCTTTGGGAAGCATGGGCGGATTTGTTTGCGGGTCCAAGATCTTCACCGAATATCTTTTGAACAAGGCCCGAACTTTCATCTATACGACGGGATTGGCGCCAGCTGTTTGCGGGGCTTCGTTGGGGGCGATCGAAGTACTGATGGAAGAGACCAACCGGGTGGACAAGCTTTGGGATAACTCGAAAAAAGTTCGGGATGGATTGAAGGCATTGGGGTACGACATCCCTCGAGGCGCGGGACCCATTCTGCCGGTGGTGATCGGTGATAACGAGGAAGCGGTCAAGATGTCGGATAAACTGCTGGAGGAAGGTATTTTGGTGGTGGCTATCCGTCCGCCAACGGTGCCAAAGGGAACAGCCCGGCTTCGGCTTTCAGTCTCGAGCGCGCACACAGCTGAAGACATCGAGAAGTTGCTGGGAGCTTTCAAGAAATTGTAAGGATGGTTCATGAACGGGATTTTCGTGGCCGGAACTGACACGAACGTAGGGAAAACGTTGGTCGCTGCCGGTTTGGCGCGGCTTCTGGTCAACCGAGGCGAGAATGTCGGCGTTTTTAAACCCGTGGCGTCTGGCGGGGTCGTGAGCGCGGATGGCAAACTCCTCCAGAAGGCCGCCAAGCTTCCTAACTCCGTTTATCCAGAAATTGTTCCTGTCCATTACCACCAGTCCTTGGCTCCTTACGTGGCCGCTTGGAAAGAAGGGGCAGCCCCACTCGCCAAGATCGATAAAGCCTATCAACAAGCCAAAAAGAAATATGACCATTTGATCGTCGAAGGGGTTGGCGGCGTGTCGGTTCCCATTACCAAATATTTTTTTGTGACCGACTGGATAGTGAAGTGGAAACTGCCCACCCTGGTGGTGGCACGAGCGGGGTTAGGGACTCTTAATCACACGCTTCTGACCCTTGAGGCTTTGAAGAAAAGAAAGATCAAGGTTTTGGGTGTGTTGGTGAACGGTTATAAAGGCAAGGACCCCGCGGAGAGGACGAACGTTCGGGCTTTGAAAAAGCTTGTGAATGTTCCGGTTTATGGTCCTTTAAAGTTCAACCCAAAATACCGGACTGATCTAGACTTGTTGGCGAGAGAACTGTCGAAGTTGAGGTTGAATTTCAAATAAATGGAGACTGTGATGTTTTTTTTCAAACGAAACGGGATCCCATTTGTCTTCTTGATGCTCTTTGGTCTTTGTTCCTGCGGCAAGGCTCCGGAATCCGAATGGATCACTTATACGAGTACGGACCATCTTTACCAGATCGACTATCCCCGCGGTTGGACGACCGCCCTCAATGGTCATGCCTATACCATCAGCCCTCCCGATGGCACAGGCTCGGCGGTAGTCACCGCCTATCTGGAGCCAGGTCTTGCTTTCGATGAAGAAGCTTTCAAGACGATGGTCATGTTGGATTTTTCCGAATGTCATGAAATGGAAGCGTTCAAGATGGTCAAGGGCGCCAAGTGGCAAGCGGAAGACGCGGTCTATGAACAATACATCAGCGGTCAACGAGTCACTTGGCTTTTCCGTATCGCGCATCGGGGTCAAGTGGGTGTTTTTATCGCGGTCAATGAATTGAACGTGCACTTGAAGGATCGTCTCCCGAAATATAAACAGATCATGGATTCGCTCATGGTGCTCAAGCCGGAGGAGGAAGGGTTCCTAGGAAAACTTAAGGCGAAAGAGCGGTTGTGGCAGGAAGTCGTGATCAAATGGCTTAAGTCGACGGAGCCCCAGCAAAAGAAGAATAAAAAATAGTTCGTGGTTCTGGAGAATGCCGCCCGGGCGTTGTTGTAAAATGATGTTTCTCAAACTGACCGGAGGTTTATATGACGCGATTGGATTTTGATTGGTCTTCAACTCCGCTTCTCATAACGTTGTTAGTTTGTCTGTTATCCGCCTTTCTTATTTTCCCGTCTAAGTCCAACGCGAGACCCAATCACATCATTTGGGGTTACTCGGCCTGCTGGCAGGATGACGCATATCCTCCCGAAGGCTACGACTACGGAGCGCTCACCCATATCGCCAGGTCTTTTATCGAACCCGACGCGGACGGGCACCTTCCGATCCCCAAGAACTATTTCAATCCAGTCCTTACCAGAATGGCGAAGGCCAATGGAGTGAAGTTGATCGCTTCCTTGGGAGGGGCCGCGGCAGGGAATGACAGCTGGATGTCCCTGAGCACTCATCCCGAATACCTGAAAAGATTTCTCGATGAACTGGACAAGATGATCACAAAAAACGGGTATGACGGAGTGGATATCGACTGGGAAAACGCTCCCCGCAGCGCGGAGGAACATAAAGCCTATACGATCCTGATGAAGGCTCTTCGGGCTCGGTTCCCGAATCTTATCCTGAGCACCGCGCTCATGGTCGGCGACCAATGGTTCGAGAAAATGAACTGGAAAGAAGTCTCCGCCAGCATGGATTACCTCGGCCTCATGACCTATGACTTTTCGGGGGAGTGGAGCGATAAAGCGGCTTATCACTGCAATCTTTACACGGTTCCCGGCACACAAGGAGAAGACACGATCTCAGTTGATGATGTGGCCCAGCGCCTGACCAAAAAATACTCGGTCGGGCTGGAAAAAGCCGTGATGGGCGTCCCTTTTTATGGAAAACTTTTCTTCGTGGACAAATGGTACGACCCTTTGCCTAAGCAAGGGATTAAGTCCGGCGGCCTTCGGTACTCCGACGTCGTGAATCTGCTCAAAAGCGGTGAATACGTCCAGAAATGGGATGACGACGCCAAGACGCCTTATTTAAAAAATAAGAACGGCCCGGGTTTGGGAACTTA
>CAYXYA010000313.1:0-458 GCA_964469185.1 uncultured bacterium
CGAGACCAAACCGCTTCTCTTGTCTTCCGCCCTATGGATCATTTCTTATCTTCTATTGCACCTGTTTTGGACAGCCTCCGATTACCGGTATCCTCTGCCCGTTTTGGCCTTTTGTCTGATCTTCTTCATAGAAGGAGGAAAAGCCGTATTCAAACGCGCTGCTGTGGCCGGTTCCTTAGGCGCTCTTTTATTGGTGAGTTATGCCAGTGCTCATGCTTTGCTCCTCCAAGAAACGTGGTCGGCGCACCGGCCTGCGGAAAGCATTTTGCCTCAAGCCGCTTATGCCTGGATCAACACCCAAACGCCGCCGGATGCCCGATTTCTTTCCCGAGGACCGTCTACCTACCTTTATACGGGCCGCTACAGTCTGCCGGAAATCCGGGCGACCGATCTGGAAGAATTCCGCTATAAGCTTTATCAGTATGGCGTGAGCTACATTCTTTCTCAGCCTTATCATA
>CAYXYA010000313.1:468-961 GCA_964469185.1 uncultured bacterium
TTCGGCCCCCAGTGGTTCTGGGACCGGAACATGGGGTGGGCGGCGGCTTGGCCCGCCGCTTTTAAGCCGGTATTGGAAGATCCCTCTGAAGCGGCCCGAATTTTTCGGGTCGTTCCCGACCCTGCTTTCGTCCAAGCTTATACGCTTTATCTGTCCGCGGTCGGAGACCCTGCCGGCGCGCAAAAGCTCGAGGAAGCCCTGCGTTTGTATCCAAATTTCGTAAGAGGATGGAACGCTCTCGGAGAAAAAAGGCTGGAAAAGGGCCGTTTGCCTGAAGCGGAACAAGCGTTCTACCGCGCCTTAAACCTACGTCCTGCGCACCCTTTAACGCACTTCAATCTGGCCCAACTGGATGCGCGGCAAGGGCGCTGGCAAGCGGCCCAGCGCCACCTCGACGAATGTATCCTGACCCTGCGTGATACGCCGCAATATGAACGTTTTCTACCGGCCATAAAGTATGAACAGGAGCTATTGGACAAAGCGGCTTCCCGGC
>CAYXYA010000313.1:971-1480 GCA_964469185.1 uncultured bacterium
TGCACCCCTCTCTAGAAATGGTCTATAAATAGATGTGATTATTTATAGGATTCCTTTTGGCCGTTAGCGGTTTGCAGGCGTTTGCAGAAATACCCTCCACATTGACTTGCCCGGGCGCCCGAGGTACACCCGATTAGAAAAGAATAATCGTCTTCATTGAAAGGACCTTCTTATGCAGACCATAACCATCGTAGACCGCCTCTGGCTCGAACCGACCTTACTGGGGGCTACTTTGAACTATGCCGAAGGACCCCAGGGATTTCATTTCCGCGTTGGAATTAACCATAAATCGATTCTGGAATGCGCCCGTGTGCTAAAGAACGGCGTCTGTGCCTGGACGGTGGCGGACGGCAGCTTTTCCTTTCAGGGAACGGCTCAGGAGTTGACGCTAATCTTCTCCGGTGGCAGGGTCCCGGTGGAACGCCGTATCGTGCTTTCCGGACACGATGTAGCGCTGTTCCGGCGGGCGATCGGGTTGTTCATGGAAGCGGTCGTGCCGCACCTGAATT
>CAYXYA010000313.1:1490-3076 GCA_964469185.1 uncultured bacterium
TCAATTAGTGAAGAATCCCATTGTTCCTGAGGGTGATTTCAGGCATCCTTAATTATGCCGCTTAGAAAACTCTTCCTGATCGCCGGATGCCTTGTCGTTCCCAACCTTCTGTCGGCAACTCCCAAAGGTCCGGTTGTTGCGAATGCTCCACTGAAGACGACCCTAGCCTTGCCCGCAGGAGTCCATCCAATGTCTGGATTGTCGGAGGGAGAAGATCTTTTATTTGTCATCCGGTGGGGTCTGGTCAAGGGCGGCTATTCCTCTTTACGGGTCGCGGACGTGGAGAAAATCGCCGGGCGTCCCGCCTATCATGTTGTTGCGGAGGCGCGTTCCACCGGCCTGGTGAATACCCTTTATCATGTGGACGATCGCAACGAGACCTGGATGGAAACCAGCCCGCCCAGCACCTTCCGCTATGCCCGCAAAATTCACGAGGGCAAATATCGTCTGGATGAGCAGGTGGAATTAAATCAGGAAGACCACCAATTTCACGAGCATTCTTACCGGCTGGATAAAAAGCTATTTGAAGACCGGCAGGGCGCCATCCCTCCGCATGTGCTGGACGTGCTGGGGAGCTTGTACTACGTGCGGACTCTTCCGCTTGCGGTGGGAAAATCGTATACCATCGATGTCCAGAGCGGCGACAAGGTTTATCCCTTGGTCGTGCAGGTGAAGAAACGCCAGACCATCAGCGTGAAGGCGGGTAAATTTGACTGCTTCTTGGTAGAGCCCCAGCTCCGCCAGCCGGGCATCTTCATCAGCAAGGGCAAAAAGCTGCAAGTCTGGCTGACCGCGGACGAGCGCCGCATGCCGGTACTGATGCGCTCGGAGATCTTTATTGGACACGTCAGCGCGGAGCTCGTCAAACATCAGGTCGTGCCGCCCGCCGAGCATGTCGCCTTAACGGCCACCGAAATCCCTGTCGATCCGACTCTGCAATAGCCCCCCTTCCCATTGCGTCGGGTGTTCTTATCTGGTACATATAAACCCTAAGGTCTTATTTTAAGGAGGGCCGCTCATGGCCAATACGGAGAAAGACGAAAAAGACTGTTGTGGCAAGGGAGGCTGTTGCCATTGCGGAGCTAAACTAATCCTGGCCGTTGTGCTTCTGCTGGTGGGAGGCGTAGTCGGTTATTTGATGGGAACGCATTGTGCCGGCCGAAAAATGGGGTGCCCGATGGCCATCCCGGCGGCTCCAGCAAAATAATAAAGCAGTTTCTGTATGACCCCGGGCCGCGCAAGCAGCCCGGGGTTTTTTTTAGGCAAAAATGGAAGCGTCGCTTTCAATGTCATGAAAGCGACGCTTCAACCAAGGAGAAAGTTCTTAGTAGCCGGGGTTGGATGGACCCATGCCGCCGGGTGAACCGGAGTTCACGGGCGCTGTAGTACCGCTCGAGAGATCCTGGTTATAGTGTCCGGTCGTGTTGCTGGTTTGGGTCGTATAAGTTCCCCCGGGCGCTTGCTGCGTGGTCGTAGTGGTGGTCGTCGTCTTCTGTTCATCCGCTTTGCGGCCTTGTGCTTGGGTATTGAAAGCCACCGTGGAGAAGAGCAACGTCGCCCCCATGGCTGTAAAGAGTATTTTACGG
>CAYXYA010000314.1:0-3067 GCA_964469185.1 uncultured bacterium
ATGGGACAAGGTTTATCGCAGTTTCTCCACCGAACGTCCCACCACCTTCCGCGTCAACACGCTCAAGACCAATACCAGCTCCGTGAAAGAGCGGTTGGAATCTCAGGGTCTCAAGATCGAAAACGTGCCCTGGTACAAGGACGCCTTCATCCTGCGCAAAAACAAATTGAGGGATCTCGAGCGGACCGACTTATATGAAAAGGGCGAGATCTATGTGCAGGGACTCTCCAGCATGCTGCCGCCTTTGGTCCTGGCACCACAGCCCGGAGAGAAGGTGTTGGACCTGACCGCCGCGCCCGGAAGCAAGACCACCGAGATGGCCTGCCTTATGGGCAATCAGGGCACGATCACCGCCAACGACAACAATCCCATCCGCGTCGAAAAGCTCAAGGCCAACGTCGCGCTTCAAGGCGCTTCGATCGTCACAGTCCTGGACCCCGACGACGGCGGACTTGTTTGGAAAGACCGGCATGAGACTTTCGACCGGGTACTCCTGGACGCGCCCTGCAGTTCCGAGGGACGCTTTCAATTGGATTCCCCTTCCACCTACGGCTACTGGCGTGAGGACACGAACCGCAAGATGGCAAAGGACCAGCGGCGTCTTCTCAAGTCCGCCGTCCTTTCCGTGAAACCGGGCGGCACATTGGTCTATTCCACCTGCACCTTCTCGCCCGAGGAAAATGAGATGGTCGTTCAATGGGCTTTGGAAACTTACGGGGACGCGCTGAAAGTCGAGGACATCACTCTGACCCTTCCCCTTTACACCCGCGGCCTAAACCAATGGAGCGACCAGAAATTCGATCCGACAGTAACCAAGTCCGCGCGGGTGCTTCCCACCGCGGATGTGGAAGGCTTTTTCGTGACCCGCTTCAAGAAAACAAAGTCCGTGCCGCCCCCAGCGCCTTTTATACCGTCGAATTTAGAATCACAAGCAAGACTGGATTAACCACTAAGGGCACCAAGAAATGCAAAAGAAAGATTTAAGGTTAAAACCAATTCAAGATTCTTTGTCTTTCGTCTCACTTTGTGCCCTTAGTCATCTACCCTTCACTGCGGTGTGAAGGGTCTTGTGGTTCAAATTATGGAGGTGTTTGATGCGTCGTGAACTACGTTTTAAGAATTTTGAGGAAGTCCGGGCGGAATTGGCTCGATTAGAGCAGGGACCCGTGGAAACAATGGGAGTCTGGTCTTATTCCCAGATCCTCGATCATTGCGCCGCTTCGTTGGAGAACAGCATGAAGGGCTTGGAGCGGGAAATGTCCTGGTGGCAAAAATACGTTAAGGGACCCTTCGCCGCCCGCGTAACCGCCTCAAGGGGTTATATCAGCGCCGGTATCAAGGGTAATCCTCAAACAGCTCTGGCTATACGGGTCGAAGGGGACGAGAAGGCTGCCATGGTCAAGCTCCGCCAAGCGCTGAAAGATTTTGAGAAGTTCGAGGGGAAGTTAAGCCTTCATCCCAGGCTGGGAAAGCTCAATAAGAAGATGTGGTACCACTTCCACGCCATGCACATCGCCAATCACATCGGCCACGCTAAACCAGTTAACAAATAATCAGCGCCTTGTTACTGCAGCATTGCTGCAGTAAGTAGTTTTATGCTGCAGCATTTCATGCAGCTGGAATTCATTGTTTTTTAAAGGGTTTTGAAGGCAGCTGCAGCACTACTGCAGGATTACTGCAGCAAATGCTGCAGCTCAGGATAAGGCCAAGGATACTTTTAGAACACTACTAGGCTGATTATTAAACTCCCGGGGTAGAAACCGGGGTTGAGCTGACGGGTGTAATGCCAGGAGTAGAAGGTAAGCTTTTTTGCGCACGGGGTTTTGGACGAAGTCTAACAATATAGTTAGGTTCGGCAATTTGAACCGAAGAATCTTTCTCAGCAATTTTAATTGCGTCCTCAACAGTTAGTCCCTTCTTTAGCTTAATTACATAAATGACAGATATATTTTTAAGAGGCTCTCCTTTTCCAATTTTCAAAAACAGCCTATTTGTATCGTCATTCGTAAAACCTGGTTTAAATCTCACCAAAATTTCACCGGCCTTATATTCGGCAAATGAAACCGAAGCGATTGTAAAAATAAAAAGAGAAGCCAAAATACTAATAATTTTAAATCGTTTAAAAACATGAAACATATCAACACATTCCTCATTTAACTTAAGCCCCTGGCCTTCATGGATACTTTTCGAACTGCACTTCTTCAGGGGATTCCCACTCTGCGGTGAGCGATCCTGTGGTGAGCGAGCATCGCGAGTCGAATCCACTGAGGGAGTCGAATCCGTTTCCCAGTTCGTTCCCAGGAAATTCCCCTTTTGAACTCACTTCCATTCCGTGCGATTTTCAAACCGAAGTTAATATCTTCTAGTTGGATTATTTAGGATGTCTATACATCCCTTGCGAATAGTAATTTCTACGACATTAGTGTCCAAGTGCCCATACCATAATTTCCCGTAATCAGATTCCGGATTTGTATCGAAACAGGGTTCTCCACGCCTTGATTTTTTAACGTCATAATGTCCTTGTAAAAAAAGACGAACACTTTTTCCTGTTGGTAATTTAGGTTCAATCTCCCACGTCTCGTCGCAAAGATTGATGTCGGTGATAAAAACATCACCTTTTTTTATTTTTTGCTTAGAAGGAACGTTCTTAGTCCAGTTGCGACTACCCCTTTTGATATAATATTTCAACTCTGGGTTATCTTTATCTTGAGCTGAAAAAGACCGAGTAAAATATCCGCAGGAATACCTACCTTCATAAATAACCACTCCTTCGTTCTCTGCCTTCAAAATAAAATGAAAGGTATTATTCCAACCTTTATCAAATTCATAGAACCTGTTTTCGTTACCTCGAATTTCAGCGGTAAATCGTGGATTTAAAAAATACCAATAAACGAAAAAAACAACAGTAAGGAGTAAAGATAAAATAAATAAAATCTTTTTCATTTTGTATCGCCTTCCGGGTTGGTCACGTAACATTTCACTCTAACCTTCGAATTTTAACGATACAATTAGTGGCTGGCCTTCATGGATACTTATCGAACTGATATGAATGAGCCCGTCAACCCCT
>CAYXYA010000315.1:0-1771 GCA_964469185.1 uncultured bacterium
TCACGAATACGAACACCAACACCGTCACCAACACTTATACGGCCACCGCTACCAAAACCCCGACACAGACGGCGACCTTGACGCCCACCAGCACCACCACCGTGACGGTGACGCCGACCTATTCCCGCACCCCCACGAACACTCCAGCGGTCACCGCGACACCGACATCGCCGACTTATTCACACCCCGTCTTTTACCCCAACCCCGCGTCGGGAGATCATGTCTATATCCATCTGCCTATAACTACACCGTCCGACGTGAAGATCTCGATCGTTACATTGGCGTTTCGCAAAGTTATAACCCTGTCCTTCCCTCAACAAGCTGTCGGGCAGGATGTCTTCGTGGCGTTGGTCGATAAGTCGGGAGCGACACTCGCTAATGGGATCTATTATTTTGTCATCGAGACCCCGTCCCAGCGCTGGGTCCAGAAAATCATGGTTCTTCGTTAATCAAGCGGTACCATCCTTCTTTTCAAATAATTGTGGTTTTACTTTCGGCTGAGATGAATTCTAATGCTATTCACAAATCACAACGGAGGGTTGAATGGTCTCTAAAATAAAGTTTCTGATCGTTTTATTACTGCTTCTGGGAGGTCTCTATTATTTTAGGGAGCCTCTTTCCCAACTCTGGTCGAACCGAGAGACTATCTTGGCCCCGGTCGAGGTCCAGGGGGTCAAGGACCTGCCGCTTCGGATCGTCAAAAAAGAAGCCTTGAAGAACGGTTCTTATAATCTGGTCGCCGAGCTGGCCTACAAAGGCGAGTCCACGGCCGTCGAGATCGTGATCAATCCCTACGCGGCGCCGGGAGAAAAGACCAAAGGTTCCAACGGCCTCGTTTATTACCGAAGCCTCGGCGCCAAGAGCGACCGGTTCGTGAGGATGCTGGGCGATTTTTACAGGACGGAGGCGCCCTCTCGACGGATGGCGAGCCAGGTGAAGTTCGACATGAAGATCATGGAAGGTGTTTTTGATGAGATCGAGCAAACGCCGGTCAGGTTCAGGCTGACCTATCCGATGCTTGGCGCGGACACATTCGCTGTCTTTTACATGGATGTCGATCTGCCCAATCACCGGCTTTTGATCGTCGAAAAAGACATGGGTTACCGTAAACCGATCCTCTTGGCCCTGACCGGGGTATGAGGCGGTCTGGCCGTGGGATAAAGAAGAAGTCCGTTCCATTGACCCGCGTCATCGGGTTGTTGATCTTCATTTCCGGTTTGTTCGTTGGCGTCCTGATCACCTCGATTTTTACCCGTTCCGGTGTCTTGAGCGGCGCCCATCAACCTGATCCGCGTCCGGTGAACCAGCTGTTGGGAGACGCGGCCAACGCTTTCCTCGCGAAGGATTATTGGAAAGCAAAGCAACTCTATGAGGATGTGCTGGCCAAAGACCCGGTCAATTACGACGCGAACAAATTTTTGGCCACGTTAGTGGGGGCTTCCATCGATCCACCTGACTATGTCCGGGCGATCGACCTCGCGAGGACCGCCTTGAAGGTCAAAAGGGAATACCAGGAGCTGACTTTTTACGGAAGAATGTTGTGGATGAATAAGCAATACGCGGAAAGCGAATCGGTGCTGAGGGAGTGCCTGAAGATGGATCCCAAAGATTTTTATGCGAACGAAGGGTTGGGTTATGTGCTCAAGATGCAGGGGCGAAAGTCCGAGGCGCTGAAGGCTTACCGAAAAGCCCTCCAGATCAAACCCGATTCCACCAGCGTCAAGGCGGAGATCGACGCAGGCAGCATCAACACCGCGAACGAACGGCGCGA
>CAYXYA010000315.1:1781-3043 GCA_964469185.1 uncultured bacterium
AAGGCGGAGATCGACGCGCTGGCTAAGACACCTTAACGTTTAGCGTTTACCTCTTGGTTTTCTTCGCCGATGAACCCCATCGATCCCTTTGAGTCCTCTTTTGTCTCTAAAATTATCGTGCGAATGATATCATCTCTCGAAATTCGAAACGCATTCGAGGAGGCTTTTTTGAAACATTATATCGTTTTTTTGTTCGTGGCTTTAACGACTGTTTCCTGCGGCTTAAATGGTTTGACTACCAGCACTCCAAGTTCAGGTGGTTCCGGCGGCTACAGCTGGACTGGGCCCATCATTCTTTCTGAGATCAATCAACAAAGTAATGTCGCCTTTGCTGAGATCGGAACTTCAAGTGGAGCCGTCACCAATGCCGCGGTGACCCTGTCCTATTCAGGCGGTACCGACGTCCTGAATTATTTCTACAGCACCTCTGCTCCCGTCACTTATAGCGGAGGGGTCACATTGGTGGGCGTCGCTTATTACTACGATACCGCCTATACCTACACGGCCAATCAACCCTATACGATGACGTCCGTCTTTGGCGGAACGACCTATTCGGCCCACCTCACGTCCGTGGGAGCGCCAGTTTTCAGTACCAGCGGGGGAGGCACGACCCTGGTGACCACTTGGTCAGGCGGAGGGAATACGAACGTGATCGCGGCCGGACAGAACGTCAGTCCTTACACACAAAAAACATGGGGCCCGAGCGTCACCTCTCCTTATAGCATCGCGAACAGCGCTTTGCCTGGCGCCGCCGGCCAAAACACGGTCATGGCGACGATCATCACCCTTAATAACGCGGCCTACACCGGAACCTCCAATGGTTCCTACTTCTTATCCACCAGCCAGGGCGCGACCTTTAGTTACTAAGCCCCGTTCTTTTCGTTTTATCGGCCGAAGCGCCCTTACCGGTGCTTCGGCTTTTTTGTTTCGCTTGTAAAAGCAAGGCCTTAAACTTGTCCAGTGCGAGGAGATAAAAATGCGTGAATGGTTCCCGAAAGTAGTTTCCCATTTATTGACCGGCGTCGTCTTGGTTATGACCCTTTCCGCAGCTCCGGCCTGGTGCCGGCAGCCGGTCATCCTGATCGTGCCGGGTTATGGTGAAAAGGCCGAGGTGATCGAGGCTTGGAACGCGAACCTGGGCGAATCCTTCGACTTGGTCTCGAGCGCGCCCCTGACCTTCAACTTGAGCGAGTTAAGTTCCGTTAAAGCCGGGTCATACGCCTGGACGACGCCCGCCTTTAAACCGGCTCACTCACAGGTTT
>CAYXYA010000316.1:0-2287 GCA_964469185.1 uncultured bacterium
TGACAGGCCCGATGACCGCGACGGGTAATTTCTGGAGCCATTTTTTTCTTTCGGCCGTGGTGAACAACGCGTAAAAGTTATCGACCGACGAGGAAGAAGCGAAAGTCAAAATATCCGCGCCGCCCTGCTTGAGAAATAACTCACGGATCTTTTGACGGGCGTCAGCCGGGGCCTTGTTCTCGTAAAGCGCCCAAAGATCGACCCTGGCGCCTTTTTGTTTCAGGAAATCTTGAACTAGATTTCGGCCTTCTTTGGCACCCGCCACCAGGACAGTCTTTCCTTTCCAGGAAAACTTCCTGAAAGCCTTCACGAGACCTTCTTGTTTATAGTCGTTCGGTACCAGATGGGCCTTAACGCCAAAAACCCGGAGCGCTTTCGCGGTGGAAGGACCCACACTGGCGATCTTGGCGCCGCCTAAATCCGACGCGGACTTGCCCCAATTTTTCAGGTTCTCCATAAACAAATCGACGGCGTTCACGCTGGAGAAAACCATCCAATCGTATTGGTCGATCTTTCGTATGAGACTCATCCCGCTTTTATCCAAGGGCAATGCACGGATCTCGATGGTAGGGACTTCGATCACCTCAGCCCCCTCTTCGGTCATCAATTCTCCCAAGTAACTAGCCTGCGAACGGGTGCGGGTGACCAGGATGCGCGTGCCAAAGAGCGGTTTGTGTTCGAGCCATTGGATCTGGGACGAGAGATCGACCACCTGACCCACCACCAGGATGGCGGGCGGCACCAACTTTTCTTTCTGGGTCAGTTGATGGATGTTCTTGAGATCTCCCCGAACCGTTTTCTGCCGGGAAGTGGTTCCCCATTGAATGACCGCCGCCGGGGTGCTGGGGTCTTTCCCTTCGTCCATCAGCCTCTCGGTCAATTCCCGCAGGGTATGCAGGCCCATCAGGAAAATAAGTGTTCCCTTGTTCGCGGCGAGATTTTCCCAATCGACGCCCGCCATGTTCTTGGTGGGGTCTTCATGCCCCGTCACGACCGTAAAGGAGGAATTGACGCTTCGATGGGTGATGGGGATACCGGCGTAAGCCGGAACGGCGATAGCGGAAGTAACGCCAGGTACTACCTCATAGCGGAGTCCCGCCTCGCGCAGAGCCAATATTTCCTCAGCCCCTCGCCCGAAAACGAATGGGTCACCGCCCTTGAGCCGAACAACCTGTTTTCCCTTTTTAGCCAGCCGTACTAAGAGCGCGTTGATCTGGGATTGTTTGAGGGCACCCGATCTGCCGCGGCTGCCTCGGAATATTTTTCGAGCCTTAGGGGAAATGAAACTCAGGATGCGCGGATGGATAAGCGCGTCGTAAACGACGACATCGGCTTTGGAGAGGACGTCTTTGCCCCGAAGCGTCAACAGACCGGGATCGCCCGGCCCCGCGCCGACTAAATAGACTTTACCTGACTTCATTCGATTTCCTTGTCATTAAGAACGTCCAAAACCGTTGAGTATCTCTTGTGCACCATTCTTCAGGAACACTTGTCCTAATTCCAACCCTAATTCTTCCGGTTTATCGGAGGAACCGTTCAATTGTTTCCTCATGATCTGTTCTCCGTTGGGCTGGGCCACCACCCCTGAAAGAGTGAGCATTTTACCGTCGAGGGAGGCCAACGCGCCCACAGGTATGCGGCATCCGCCTTGGAGGGTCCTCAAAAAAGCCCTTTCGGCCCTTGCGCAAACAGCCGTCGGCGGGTGATTCAAAGGGGCCAGCTTTCTTAAAAGCTCGTCGTCCCCATTCGTGATCGTAACACAAAGCACGCCCTGGGCCGGCGCGGGAAGCATGACATTGGGATCAAGATACTCCGTGATCTCTTTCTCGCGGCCCAGGCGCCGGATGCCCGCCGCCGCGATCACGATGGCGTCCATCTCGCCGGCTGTGAGTTTTTTCAGACGGGTATCGACGTTTCCCCTCAGGGGGACCACTTTCAAGTCGGGACGAGAAGCGCGGATCTGGGCTTCGCGCCGGGGGGAGTTGGTGCCAAGGCTCGAACCGGACGGCAGCTTTGCCAAGGGGAGACCGGACCGGGAAATAAAAGCGTCGCGAGGATCTTCCCGCAATAAAAGCGCGGCGTATTGGAGGCCGGCGGGCAAAACCGTTGGAACGTCCTTGAGGCTGTGGATGGCCGCCCTGATCTTGCCGCTCAAAAGGGCTTCATCCAGTTCACGGGTAAAAAGACCCACGACCGGCCCGGAGGTTTGCGGGTCGCTGATATCCTTGGCCGAAACGCTGTCGCCCAGCGTTTTGACCACCTCGAGTTTCACTTCTTCCCCGGGCAA
>CAYXYA010000316.1:2297-3034 GCA_964469185.1 uncultured bacterium
GGCCAGCTGACTGCCCCGGGTTCCGATGAGGATGGGCATGAATGAACGCTACTTATTTTCGGACGGGTCGTTCAGCGAAAAGATGTTGTTCAACATCCTCGCGAACTCAAGCCGGTCGATCTCGTTGTCGATGTTCTTTAAATTCGCCGAGGGAGCGTGCAAAAGCTTTCCCACCATGTCGCGGGTCAAACGCTCGATGGACGCCTTTTGATCCTCGGACAAGGCGGGATTTTTCTGACTGAATTTTTCCAGTTCCCGCTTGCGGATATCCTCGAAACCCTCGCGCAGGCGCACGATGGTGGGAACCAGGTCCAGGGTCGTGAGCCAATGGCAAAGGTGCTGGATCTCCAGTTCTAATAGGACCTCGGCGGACTCGACCGCCTTGATCCTTTGGTCCTTGTTGGCATTAGCGATGGAGGAAAGATTGTCCACGTTGTAGAGATAGACCGACTCCACATTGCCCGATTCCGGGTCCACATTGCGGGGAACACCCATGTCGATGATGAAAAGGGATCTTCCGCCGCGGAGTTTCATCGTTGTTTCGATCTCATCCTTTTGGAGCAAGCGTTCTTCCCCGCCGATGGAGGTGATGACGATATCCACTTCGGCTATTTTTTTGATCCCGTCCGCCAGCGCCAGGGCCGTGCCGCCCAACTTGGACGACAGGGCTTTCGCCTTTTCGCACGTGCGGTTGGCGATATAAAAACCTCCCACGCCTTAGTCCTTCAGGTATTTGG
>CAYXYA010000317.1:0-3033 GCA_964469185.1 uncultured bacterium
AGATCATCCCCCTAACGATTTTCTGAATCAAGAAATCTTCGACTTCTTGCCGAACTAGCTTTTTCTTTAACCGCGCAAATCCTTCTGAAAGAAGGGCCGTCGTATCCGCTTGATTTAAATCTCTCGAAACATGAATTAGACTCGATGTTTTCATTTCATTCAGTTCCCGTTGCAACGCCTTAACTTTGACCCTCGACGGATCCATTGAACCAATGGGGATGGTGGTTGCCGACGGATCTTTCATAAGATTCAGCCCATTCGTCAACACATTTGGTCCACGTTCCGCAACACCAACAGATGAGTGAGAAGTATCTCTTTTTTTGGCAGCGTCCTCCAAAAGATTCAAATCAACACCGGCTGTGATTTCAGCCATCGGTTTACCAAAAAGACCCAACACTCCCCCCTTACGGAACGTTTTTGTGTAAAGAATGACCGCCTCGGGGCCTAAGTCCTTTTTGACTTTAACAAGCGCTTCCTGAATAGTTGGGGCTTCGTATCGTTTAATTCTCATTGCCCCGCCTCTATAATCCCAACCGATTGTATTTCAGTTCTCGGCAAAAGCTCGCTAAAGGAAAGAACTGTTAAGTGTGGAATAAAACGCTCAATTAGTTTTTTAAAATACGGCCTGACATTCGGCGAGCATAAAACAAGGGGCTGGCGATTTTGACCCGCCATTTTCTCAATTCCAGAAGACAAGCTTCGAAACATTTGCTGAACAACTCTGGGATCCAATGCACTTGCGGATCCTGTTTCAGCCGTTTGAATGGAGTCTGTAATGATTTTTTCAAACTTCGCATCTAACGTAAGAGCATAAACCTTGCCATCGGATGATTGATGAAGCTTTGTAATAGAACGCGATAAACCTTTTCGCGCATATTCGGTCAACATCTGAACATCTTTAGTTTCTCGGGAATGATCCGCGACAGACTCTAAAATGCTTTCCAAATCCCGAATCGGGATGTGTTCTTTCAAAAGATTTTGAAGGATTTTTTGGAGATCGCCAATCGATAATTGTGACGGGATCAATTCGTCAATAACCGTAGGCGATTCCTTCTTGAGTGCCTCAACAAGTTTCGCGACACTTTGACGGGTCAAAAATTCATGAGCCTGATTTCGAATGATCTCTGTTAAATGTGTCGATATAACCGTCGAAGCATCCACAACGGAATACCCAGCCTGCTCCGCCATTCCCTTTTCCTCATCGGTGATCCAAAAAGACATTAGATTAAAAGTGGGTTCTTTTGTTTCAATTCCTTGAATTTTGGGCATATCTGGACCTGTTGACATCGCCAAAAGATGTCCCGGCATAATTTTCCAGCGAGCCATTTCCACACCCTTGATTTTGATGACATATTCGGAGGGTTGTAATTGCATGTTGTCACGGATACGAATAGGAGGAACAACCAGTCCTAAGTCGCTGGCCATTTGGCGTCGGATGCCGGTAATCCGTTCAAGCAAATCTCCCCCTTGCGCTTCATCAACCAGTGGAATAAGACTGTAACCTATTTCAACTTCCAAATGATCCACTTGTAAGAGGGCGGAAACATTCTCGGGTTCTTTCTTTTTTTCAGGAACTGACGCTTTTGCTTTTTCAACCGCATCCGCTTCTTTTTTTACGGCATCCCCCACAAAATATGCCAATGTGCCTGTAACTGCGGAAATAAACAAAAAAGCCAAATGCGGCATACCGGGGAAAAGAGAAAAAGTGAAGAGAACGGCCGAAGCTATCCACAAAGCTCTGGGCTGCGCAATAATTTGACTCACCAAATCTGTCCCTAGATTACTTTCCGAGGCGGCTCTCGTCACCACAATGCCAGTTGCTGTTGACAAAAGGAGAGCAGGGATTTGAGTCGCCAACCCGTCACCGATGCTCAAGAGGGTATACCGTTGGAGAACTTCCGTTAAACTCATTCCACTAGTGATCACACCAACCGCAAAACCACCTAAAACATTTATGACAACAACAATAATGGCTGCGATAGCGTCTCCACGAACGAATTTGCCAGCACCATCCATCGCACCATAAAAATCCGCTTCTCTTTCGACCTCTTTTCGTCTTTTACGTGCCTGATCATCGGTAATCAACCCCGAATTTAAATCTGCATCGATCGCCATCTGTTTTCCAGGCATGGCATCCAAGGTAAATCGTGCCGCGACTTCAGCCACACGCTGAGCGCCACTAGTAATAACCACAAACTGAACGATGATCAAAATAAGAAAAATAACAAACCCAACCCAATAGCTACCGCCAACGACAACACTGCCGATTGACTCAATAACTTTACCGGCTACCGAAGGGCCATCGTTGCCATGTAAAAGAATCAAACGTGTAGCTGAAATGCTAAGGGCGAGACGAAATAGAGTTGTGATGAGAAGCAAGGTCGGAAAAATCGAAAAATGAAGAGGCTCTAAGGTATACATCGTGATCAAAACAACAACCAACGCCAGCGTAATATTAAAGGAAATTAAAACGTCAAGAATTATCGGAGGCAAAGGAATCACGAGCATGATAACAACCATGGCAACGGCAAACGCCACGAGGAAATGACTGTTTTTTTGAATTGTGTTCATAAGTGTTGCTTCAGCCATAATTATTTAATAAACCTTTCTTTTTGAACGGTCGAAAGAACCAATATTGTAGCCCCGTTTTAAAATTTGTTCATTCATCCTTTTAAAGGACAAACATGCTTTATTCCTTTATTTGTCGCTGTAAATAATCAAAAAACAGGGCTCGCGTTTGCTTTATTCCTGTTCATTCGATAAACAAACGCCAAAACTTCGGCTACCGCTTCAAAAAGATCTGGTGAAATCGGCGCCCCGACTGGACATTGTTTTAAGAGCGCCCTTGCCAGCGGTGGGTTTTCAACAATAGGAATGTTGTGCTTTTTTGCCATTTCCTTAATTCTTTCAGCAATGACACGCTCACCTTTTGCCAAAACAACTGGCGTTTGCATGCCGTCTTTATACTCAAGTGCGATAGCCACATGGGTTGGGTTCGTAATAACAACACTGGCTCGCGGTATGGCTTCGAAC
>CAYXYA010000318.1:0-3026 GCA_964469185.1 uncultured bacterium
AGGGGTTCGAATATCCGCCGGTGGTGATGATGACCTACAACCCGCCCTATTACATCGAACTAGCCGAGAAATGCGGTCTGACCAAAGCGAAAGACCTTTACGCCTGGTACCTCTCCGCCGCGATCGGATTGCCAGAACGCATCGTAAAAATCGCCGCGCGTACCCAACAACGCGAAAAGATCACCGTCCGGCCTATCAACATGAAAAACTTCGAGGCCGACGTGAAGACCGTCATGGACCTTTATAACAAGATCTGGGAAAAAAACTGGGGCTTCGTACCTATGACCGAGGCGGAGTTCAAATACCAGGCCAAAAAACTGAAAGATATCGTCTGGCCGGACTTCATTCATATCGCGGAAGTGGATGGCAAAGCTATCGGTTTCAACCTAGTGGTTCCTGACGTGAACCAAGTGCTTCATAAAATGGACGGTGAGTTGTTCTCATGGAAAACACCCTTCGCTCTTTTCACGTTCTTGCTGAACAAAGGTAAGATCAACGACACCCGCGAAATGGCTATGGGCGTTCACCCGGACTACCGTAAGAAGGGTCTCGAGGCGATCTTGTATTTGGAAGCCTTGAAGACCGGCAAGAAACGGAAAGTTTTGGGAGGAGAATTGTCCTGGACACTGGAAGACAACGAAGGGATCAACAACGGCATCACGGCCATGGGTGGGAAGATCATCAAGAAGTACCGGCTCTACGAAAAAACTCTGTAACCAAACAATATAAAACTAAAATCTATTTCTCCGAGCTGGCCCCCGCCCTCCAACTACCACGCCCCCTGAAGTCATCCACAAGGTTTCATTTTTAGAAGATCGGGATATACGGATAAAAAAACGCCTAGTAAAACCTTAGCGAACAACTGATGAAAGTGCAGGAAAGGTCCAAATTCGCCAGGGTGCCGTCCGCGTTTTTGGCGCTGGCGGACGATCCGGAAGTTATAGGCGTAATGACCAGCGAACGGTATCCCAAACCTCCGTCGATGGAGAATCCGTTCCCCTGCAGCAATTCCAACTGGACTTCACCTGTTTCCCCAGGACTAAAACCATCCACGCCCTGCTTATCCGTAAACACCGCCAGAAGTAGTTGTTACAGAACTATCCATTAGGGCATAAAGACCGCCCGTTCCGC
Organism: uncultured bacterium; assembly: GCA_964469185.1. Lineage (GTDB taxonomy): Bacteria > Oederibacteriota > Muellerivitia > Muellerivitales > Muellerivitaceae > CAYXYA01. The sequence goes on from CAYXYA010000318.1 coordinate 1,132, forward strand.
GCAGGACAAGGTTTATCTTGGGAAAAAGAGGGATCAAAATTTTCAAGGAAAGACTCGCGCCAAGGTTTGAAGCACTCCACACCTTTACGTCACCGGATGGAACGAGCGTCAGGGTTTCCGCCGCCCGGCTCATGAATTCCAATTGTAAGCCCAGTTGAATATCCCGAAAGAGCGCGTGATCCACGCTGGCTTCCATTCCGGTGATCATGGGAGTCAGTCCGGTGATAGTGACCCCATAGATCGCCGTCAGGTCCTTTAAAGAAGCCGCGCCGCCGAACAACCCCACATTCCAAGTGAAGCTTCCACCCTGAGGCAATGGATCTTCCGATTCGACAGCCGCGTTCGCGGGTGCGGATGTTTTCAGAGAGTCGACGAATTGGTGAAGACCGGGGTTCTCAGGATTGATCTCCAGGCTTTTTTGGTAGGCCGTCTGCGCGTCATCTAATTTACCCATTTTATAATAAGCGTTACCCATGGTTTGGTAGGCTTGCCAGTATTTGGGATTTGCGTCGACCGCCTTTTTGCAATATTCGACCGCGGAGTTGTAATTCCCTTCGCCATAGAACCTGAACCCGGTATTGAAGTCCTCGAGCGGCGTAGCTGCCCAGACCGATGAAACGAAGCTAAGGCATATCAAAAGAATTCCAAAACGCGAGATCATGATGTTTTCCTTTTCAGCAAAGCCTCGACTTAATTATCGCCTCGACGCAAAACTTTTCCCGGGTAGCGGCCCGAAAAACCGTCATCATCATAAACCAATTGACCGTTCACCAACACCAACTTTACTCCGGAGGGGGTCTCCCACGGCGATACGGCCGAGGCCCGATCCCCTATGGTTTTATAATCAAAAACCACCACATCTCCCCAATAACCCTCTTTTAAAGCGCCTCGGTCTTTTAATCCCAAAAGCTTGGCCGGTTCCGCTGTCAATCGATGAACGGCTTCAGACAACCGTATGACACGTTTATCGCGGACGTATGTTCCCAGTAGCCGCGGAAAAGCGCCCACATCCCTGGGATGCGGGATATTCCCCGTGGAGTCAGAACCAAATAAGATGTACGGGTCCTGTATTTTTTTGATGAGGCCCTCTTCAGAGAGCCCGTGATAGCAGATCTTCACATCGCCCCCATTCTCCAAAAGAAGGGCTAGGACCGCCGACTCCTCGGACATATTGCGCTGCTTGGCCAGGTCCTTCACCGTAAAGCCCAAAAAACTTTTGAACGCTTTGGAGTGGACATGGGTTATCTCGATCTTGTCGCCGCCCCCATATTCTTGAAGCCGTTTGCGGATATTATTCAGCACCGCCGCTGTTCGGGCGTCACTATGATAAAAAGCCCATTGGATCGAGTCGGACTTCAAGTAAAGGAATTGGAAGAGGGGGATCTGGACCTCGTTGCCCCAGAAGTCATAGGGATAAACCGTGGCGTAGACCGACAAACCTTTTTCCCTGGCTTGCTCCAAGATCAAAAGACCGCTTTCAGTTTGGTCCCAATTGCTGGGAAGCTTGAAGAGTAAGTGCTGAATGATGACCGGGATCTTATCCCTTCGGGCCACTTCAACGGCTTCTTGGATGGCTTCCAGTACCGAGGAACGGTAATTCCGGATGTGGGTGTAATAAGCGGCATGAGGGAATCTTGAAAGCACGGAGGCCAGGTCTTCCAACTCGCGGGGATCGCACCATTCGCCCGGTTCGTAACCCAATCCGCTGGATAAGCCGAAAGCCCCCTCACGGAGGGCTTTCTCCACAAAGGCTTTCATCCTCGACATGCTCTCAGGACTGGCGGGTTCATTTCTTTTCCCCCGAACGAACCAATCGCGGACACTGCCCTGTCCAATGAGAGTCCCCAGGTTTAGGAGGCTGTGCTGTCTCTCGATCTTAGTGAGATTCTTATCCA
>CAYXYA010000319.1:0-3017 GCA_964469185.1 uncultured bacterium
AGCGACAGACATCTGCAAAAAGCGCTCATAAGAACTTTTCTGGATATCGATCAGATTGGGAATCTCAACCTTTGTCGGGATCTTTGAAAAGTCCTTCCGGTGCCTCACGCTCTCCGTTTCTCCACCTAAAGCGGCCATCCTGATTATCCCTCTTGTTTAAATGATCCCGGCAGCGATACCGCCGCCGGGATGTTGAGCCGGCAACTCGAAATTACTTGATTTCTGCCTTCGCCCCGGCCTCTTCCAGTTTCTTTTTCATGGCATCCGCTTCTTCTTTGGCCACACCGGTTTTTACCGGCTTGGGAGCTCCTTCAACCAGATCCTTGGCCTCTTTGAGTCCAAGACTGGTCAGCTCACGAACCACTTTAATAATCTGAATCTTTTTTTCCGCCGCGACTGAAGTCAAGATCACGTCAAAACTTGTCTTCTCTTCAGCGGCTTGGGCTGCGGCCCCTCCGCCGCCGGCAGCCGCCATGGCCATCGCAGGCATGGCCGCCGTAACGCCGAACTTTTCCTCCAATGCTTTGACCAATTCCGAGAGCTCTAAAACGGTCATGCTTTCAATCGCCTTAATCAAATCATCCTTCGAGAGCTTCACACCCGTTGCTGAACTTGTCATCTTCTACTCCTTTCTGGTTTGTGTCTAAGTTGTTGTTTGTTTCTTTTGTATGGCCGATAAGGCATACACAAATTTTCTCAGGATCCCCTGGAGTCCACCGACCAAGCCGTGCATCGGTGATTGCATGCGACTCATCAGGTCTGCAATCAGCACCTCTTTCTTGGGTAAAGAAGCAACCCTTTTCAGATCCTTTGCATCCAGGATCTGCCCTTCGACAACCCCGATCTTGACCTTGATCTTCTCCGTTCTCTTATCCACAAACTCTCTTAAGATCCTGGCCGGCGCTACCGGATCGGCATAACCGAACGTCACCGCAACAGGCCCTTGAAAAGCATCTTGGGTCGCGGTCATGCTCGTTCCTTCGATGGCCCGCCGGGCCAACGTATTCTTAACAACACGCAGTTCGCCTTTCACCCCCCGAAGCTTTTGCCGAAGTTCCGTCATCTCCGACACACCCAATCCGTTGAACTCCATTAGAATCGCCACGGTTGCGGTCGAGAATTTCTCGTGAAGTTCATTGACGAGCTGTTGTTTTTCTTCCCGCTTCATCTTCATGCATCTTCCCCCGCAACTATTTCTATTACCCCCACACCCCGCGCTCGCCCCGGCGAAGCCGGAAGCTCGCTAACCAAACGCTTTTGTAATACTGGGCGCGTCTATTTTCACAGCAGGCCCCATCGTTGATGAAACAGTAATACTTTTTAAATAGACTCCCTTGGAGGTTGACGGCTTCGCTTTTACGATCGTCTCCAGTACCGCCGTTGCATTTTCGGCAAGCTTTTGCGATTCGAAAGAGACCTTGCCGACCAGAACATGAACAATGCCCGCTTTTTCGACCTTGAACTCCACCCTCCCCTGCCGAACTTCACGAATCGCCCTGGCCAAATCAAACGTGACCGTACCCGACTTGGGATTCGGCATCAAACCGCGGGGACCGAGAATCTTGCCCAGCTTACCCACCATGCCCATAAGATCCGGGGTCGAAATAACGCGGTCGAATTCCAACCAACCTTTTGTGATTTTCTCTACAAGATCTTCAGAACCCACAATGTCGGCACCGGCCTCCCTTGCCTCCTTTTCTTTATCGCCTTTGGCAAAAACCGCCACTCTGACTTTCTTGCCGGTCCCGTGAGGAAGAAGAACCGATCCCCGAACCATCTGATCGGAATGTTTCGGATCAACACCCAATTGGACCGCCAAATCCACCGTCTCGTCAAACTTGGCGAATGCAGCTTTTTTCACAACCTGCATGGCCTCAGAGACCGCATAGGATTTCGATTCCACCTGCGATTTTGCCGCCAGATATTTCTTTCCCATTTCCGCTCCTTATTTAATCAGGGGCCGCGCCGGATGCTCCGCTCGTCAGCCTTTGACCACCTGGATGCCCATACTGCGAGCCGTTCCCTCAATAATATGGATCGCCCCTGGAAGATCCACGGCATTAAGATCGGGCATCTTCAGCCTGGCGATTTCTTCCACCTGTTGTTGCGTGACTTTCCCGACTTTATCCTTATTCGGAACGGCAGATCCCTTAATAATCCCGGCCGCTTTCTTCAACAGATCTGATGCAGGCGGTGTCTTGGTGATAAAGGTAAAGGTCCGGTCGGAATAAATCGTTATGATGACGGGGATAATCGCCCCTTCCTGCTTCTGAGTCTTCGCGTTAAACGCCTTACAAAACTCCATGATGTTGACACCATGCTGTCCCAAAGCAGGACCCACCGGTGGAGCAGGGTTGGCCTTACCCGCCGGGATTTGAAGCTTCACCATTCCCGTTACTTCTTTTGCCACAACACAACCTCCTGTTTAATCAGCCGTAAACCGCATCGGCAGAACCGGTTATTCTCTACAGCCGCTCAACCTGCAGAAACCCAAGTTCAACCGGTGTAGATCGCCCGAAAATGCTGACCAGCACCTTCACCTTATTTTGATCGGCATGGACTTCATCCACCACACCGTTGAAGCCCAGGAAAGGCCCGTCAATAATGCGTACGGAATCGCCTTTCTGGAAAAGCAGCTTTGCACGCGGGGCGGCGGTACCCGCATCGAGTTGTTTCAGCAGGGTTTCCACTTCCGTCTCGGATAAAGGCGCCGGTTTGGCTTCGCCGCCCAGAAAACCCGTGACCTTCGGGGTATTTTTGATTAGCTGCAGCGTTTGATCGGTCATTTCCATTTCAATCAGAACATACCCCGGAAAGAATTTCTTTGTAGAAACCCGTTTTTTGCCGTCTTTGATTTCGATCACTTCTTCCGTAGGCACCAGGACCTTGCTGATCTTCTCTTGGAGACCCAGGCTGCTGGCCTGCTCTTCAATCGTCGTTTTCACACGTCCCTCAAATCCGGAATACGTATGAATAACGTACCAATTTTTTTATATTTAAATACCCAATTGAGTTGT
>CAYXYA010000320.1:0-2992 GCA_964469185.1 uncultured bacterium
CTTTGAGATCTTGTTCAAGACCCGGTTGTACCACTGGGAGGCTTGGTTAAAACCGACCGCGTCGAAGATCTTTTGGTAAAAAGAATCCGTATCCCAATACTCGCTCGGGACAGAAGTGATCAACCTGCCGCCAGGCTTCAAGACCCGATAGACCTCCGAAAGGACACCGTCGATGTTCGGTATATGTTCCATGACGCAGTTGGAAATAACGGTGTTGAACGTGTTATTTTTAAAGGGCATCTTGGTGGCGCTCGCCACAATGGCTTTATCATAAGTACCGCGCTTGACAGCCCGTCCGACCTCGCCCTTGTCCAGGTCGATCCCCACGTCCAAGTGGCCGAAAACCACCTGGGCGAAATACCCGTCGCCGCAGCCCAGGTCCAATACCGGTCCTTTTAATTTTTCTTTCGCGAAGCGCTCGCATTCATAGCAACGCCAAAGCGCGTGCGATACAGCGGTATCGCGTAGATAAACCCCGAAAAAATCCTGACGTGTCCTCATTTTGCCTCCCGAAAAATAACCGCCCGCGAAACACGAATGACGTTAAATCTTACCGATCAAGGTGTACCAGCGAAGTTTGAAAATGTTGACCGCGTACCATATCACTTCGTTCATGCCTAACTTGCTCTTTCCCTTGTCGCGGTTGATGAAAATGATGGGTATCTCTTTCACCCTCGCGTTGACGCGGAGAGCTCGATAAAGGATCTCGACGTAAAACACATATCCCCTGGAAATGATTCTCTCGATCTTGATCTTTCGTAAAAGATCCGCGGTATAACACTTGAACCCGCCGGAACAATCCTTTTGTTCGATCTTGAGGATCTTTTTCAACATAGCGTTGGCGAAAATGCTGATCAAAAGTCTCTTGATGCTCCAATTCACCATTCCGCCGTCCCGGACATACCGGGAACCGATGACCAGGTCATATTTATCCATGAGCGAGAGCATTTGAGGGATGTAAGCGGGATCATGGGATAGATCGGCATCGATGGTGATGATCAAGGGATATGAATGGCTGAGCGCGTAGTTAAAACCCTCGATCACCGCTGAACCCAAGCCCAATTTACCGGCCCGGTGGATGACCCTGACCCGTTTATCTTTACGGGCCAGATTGTCGGCCAATTTCCCCGTTCCATCCGGCGAGCCGTCATCAATGATGAGGATATCGCACATTTTCGAAGCGCCCGTGATCCGGCGGTAGATCATCCCAAGGTTTTCTATTTCATTGTATGTTGGTACAATGACAATCGTTTTTTGGCGTTGATTTCTTTTCGGGGACTTTGCGGGGCGATTTTTTCTCGAAAGTCGCATGCTTAAAACTCCGAAATCAGCGAGAGTGGGGATTTTTTTCAACTGTCCGTCTTCTTCCGTTAAATCAGCGGAAAGACGCCGTAATGTTATCATTCTGTGGTTGTGATTGATAGAAAAAGCTGTCGCTATTTACCTTTAGACTCGAGGAACCAAAGTGGCAAGAGAAACCTGCCGGATAGACGGGTCGACCCTGATCGAGGTGATGGATCTCAGGGACCAATATGTCTCCGACTTCGTGGACGATCCTTTGGACGGTGAAAAGTCATCGTTAAAAGTCGGCATCGGAAAGAAATCCGGGCTGCTCCAACTTTTCGAGAGCTTCCCGCCCGAAAAAATGTACCGTCGATATTGGTACCGTTCCGGCATCAACGAATCCATGGTCGCGGAACTCAAGAATATCACCGAAGCGGCCAAGAAATTCGTCGATCTGAAACCGGGCGACACCGTCCTGGATGTCGCCTGCAACGACGGGACTCTTCTAAGTTTTTGGGAAAAAGATCTTTTCCGCGTCGGCATTGACCCCGCCAAGAATCTGAAGGTTTTGTCGGAAAAACACGCGAACGCCATCGTGCCGGATTTTTTCAACTCCAAAAACTTCTTCGCTCACGCCAAGGACAAAGCTAAAGTTTTCACGTCCATCGCCATGTTCTACGACATCGAGGACCCCAATTGGTTCGTCCGGGAAGCGAAAAACGTCTTGCACCCGGAGGGCGTCTGGATCGTTCAAATGAGTTATATGCCTCTGATGCTCGAACAGAACGCCTTCGACAATATCCTGGCCGAACACATCGAATACTACTCCTTCACCGTTTTGAACAATCTCCTGACCTCCAACGGTTTGAAAGTCATCGACGTGGAATTGAACGATGTCAACTCGGGTAGTTTCCGCGTTTATATCTCGCACCAGGATAACAAAGCTTTCAAACTTCCTTATCACGCTCAACAGATCGGCGATTTCCGGGTCAAGTCGCTTTTAGAATATGAAAAAAGTCTGGATTTGTTGAGCCCTAAACCTTACTTGGATTTCTTTGACCGCGTCAAAGCGAATCGGGAAAAAACACTGGAGCTTTTGCGGGACATCAAGAAAAAAGGCAAAACGGTCATCGGCTACGGAGCCAGCACCAAGGGCAACACGTTATTGCAGTTTTACGGCATCACCCCCGACTTGATCCCGTCCATCGCCGAAAGGACACCTGAAAAGTGGGGCAAAAAGACCATCGGCACGGGCATCCCCATCATCAGCGAGGAAGAGGCGCGGGATAAAAAGCCGGATTACCTTTTTGTGTTTCCCTGGCACTTCGTCGACAGTTTTAGGAAGCGGGAGCAAAAGCTCCTTCAAAACGGCACCCAAATGATCGTTCCTCTCCCGCATTTGCAGATCTTTAAAGATTGAAATTCAAACCCCCGGAGTTTATTTTGACCAAAAAAGCCTTGATCACCGGCGTCACGGGCCAAGACGGCAGTTACCTGGCCGAATTGCTCTTGGAAAAAGGTTATGAGGTCGTCGGATTGGTGCGCCGCGCTTCCAGTTCTAGCTATGAGAATATCGCCCACCTGCTCAAGGATCCCACCAAAAATTTCCAGATCCTCGAATCCGCGTTGAACGATTCCGGGCGATTGACGAATTTGTTCAAAAGCATCCGTCCTGATGAGATCTACAACTTGGCTGCTCAATCCGACG
>CAYXYA010000321.1:0-2988 GCA_964469185.1 uncultured bacterium
TTTCGTACATTTCAAGACGAGCCAGAATTGGGGGCCTTCTAAGATCCGCTTGGAGCTCCAAAAAAAGAGGGTGCCGCGAGAGATCGTGGACCAGGTCCTTCAGGCCGCTTCCTCACCGGAAAAAGAATCCCAAAGGGCCGTGGATCTACTCGATCGTCAAAAACAAAGATTTTTGCGTAAAAAAGAGAAGAAAAAAGGCCAGCGCTTGCAGTGGGCCTTAGAATTCCTCGTTCGAAAAGGTTATTCTTACGGCGTGGCGCGTCTCGCGGTGCAGGAAGTTTTCAGCTATAATCCCGACCTTTCTACCGATAAAGACGATTAACCACCAAGACACCAAGGCACCAAGAACAGCGAAAGATTTAATTTTTTGAAAGATGGAAAACAATAAATAGGTTTTTGACTTCCTTGGTGCCCTTGGTGCCTTGGTGGTGAAAATTGAGGTTCTGATGTCTGTTCCTATAACCGGAAGTGAGATTCGAAAGGCCTACTTGGATTTCTTCAAGTCCAAGAACCATAAGGTAGTGCCCTCGTCTTCCCTCGTTCCGGAGAACGACCCGACCCTCCTGCTTTCCAACGCCGGGATGAATCAATTCAAACCTTATTTCCTCGGCACGATCCCTTTCCCGCATACCGTCCCATACGCCGCTTCCTGTCAAAAGTGTTTCCGCACGGGTGACCTAGAGCGCGTGGGTTATACCGCCCGCCATCTAACCTTCTTTGAAATGTTAGGGAATTTCTCCTTTGGCGGCTACTTCAAGAAGGAAGCCATCGAGTGGGGATGGGAATTCGTCACCGAGATCCTCAAGATCGATAAATCCCGTTTGTGGGTCTCGATTTATGAGAAGGACGATGAGGCGTTTGACCTTTGGAAAAAAACTTCCGGTTTGCCGAATGAGCGCGTCGTACGCATGGGGGAGGACTCCAACTTCTGGACGATGGGGCCGACCGGTCCCTGCGGGCCTTGCTCCGAAATTTACGTGGACATGACCCCGGAAATCGGCCCGACGAAGGATTTTGAGGCCGACGCCGAGTCGGGCCGGTTCTTGGAAATATGGAACCTGGTCTTTACCCAGTTCGACCGCCAGGAAGACGGGACCTTGAAACCTTTACCAAAACCCAATATCGATACAGGCATGGGGTTGGACCGCATGGCCAGTGTCATGCAGAAAGCGCCGTCGATCTTCGAGACGGATATTTTCGCGGCCTTGATCCAAGCCATTGCCAAGGCGGGGAAAGTCGCCTACAAGGCTGACGGATCCCAAACCTATACCTCCTTGAAGGTCATCAGCGATCATCTTCGGGCCAGTACTTTTCTCATCGCCGACGGGGTTTTGCCTTCCAACGAGGGCCGGGGTTACGTGCTTCGCCGCATCCTTCGCCGCGCTATCCGCCACGGCAAGGTTCTGGGTTTTGAAGAACCTTTTTTGAACAAGCTGGTACCCGAAGTCGGCAAGTTGATGGGTTCCGCTTATCCAGAAGTCGTTGACCGCCAAAGTCATATCGTGAACGTGGTTCGGGCCGAGGAAGAACGTTTCTATGAGACATTGGCGACAGGTACTGAGCGCCTCATGGAAAAAGTCGCGGCCCTTAAAAAAGCGAAGTCCACCAAGCTTTCAGGCGACGAGGCCTTCATGCTTTATGACACTTTCGGTTTTCCATTGGAGTTAACTAAAGAGATATTGAATGAACAAGGTCTATCGGTGGATGAGGCTGGTTTCCAAACGGCTATGGAAGGCCAAAAAGAAAGGGCCCGGTCAGGATGGAAGGGAAGCGGGGACGCCGCCTTACCTCCGCTTTACCAGGAAATCTCGTCTAAAATTCCCGCCACGGTTTTCAAAGGATACGAAAAGATGAAGGACCTGGGCGAAGTGGTCCGGTTGGTCCGGGTGAAGGACAAAAAGCACGAGGTGGTCGATAAGCTCAATGAAGGAGAATATGGTTTTGTGATCCTGAACCAAACGCCTTTCTACGCCGAGCGCGGCGGACAGGTCGGCGATAAGGGTGTTCTCCAGGGTTTCAACTCGGCTGAGGTCTCCTGGGCGGATGTGCTCGACACACAAATGGTTTCCGAGACCTTGGTCGGTCATTGGACCTTCATGAAAAGGGGCAAGATCATACAAGGCCAAAAGGTCGAGGCGACCGTTGAGGAAAGTGAACGCCGTTCCATTATGCGCAACCATACGGGCACACATCTTTTGCATGCGGCGCTTCGTCGAGTCCTCGGCACGCATGTAGGGCAAGCTGGAAGCTATGTGGGACCGGACCGTTTGCGATTCGACTTCACCCACTTTGAGGGCATGAAGCCGAACCAATTACGGCTCATCGAGAACATGGTGAATCAGCAGATATTAGAAAATATTGACGTTGCTAAGCAAGAAATGTCCTTCGACGAAGCCAAAAAAAAGGGCGCCATGGCTTTCTTCAGTGAAAAATACGGCGAGAGGGTCCGGGTTGTGGATGTGCCGGGATTTTCCATCGAACTTTGCGGCGGTACTCACGTGAACCGCACCGGAGATATCGGCCTCTTTAAGATCCTGAGCGAGTCGTCCGTAGCTTCGGGGGTTCGGCGCATTGAGGCGGTGACGGGTGAAGGCTCCATCGCGAAGGTGAACCAAGAAGAAGAGACCTTGAAGGATATCGCTCAGCTTTTGAAAAGCTCGGATTCTGAATTGAAAAACAAGATCCAGTTCCTTCTGGATGATGTGAAGAATAAAGATAGAGAACTGGCCTCGCTTAAATCCAAATTGGCTGGGAGTCTGGTCGAGGAAGTCCTGGCACAAAAGAAAACGGTCAAGGGAGTGTCCCTCGTTGTGGCTCGAACCGATGAATTGGACGCGGAAGGCATGCGTCAATTGATCGACGTCCTCAAGGCTAAAATGGGAAGCGGAGTGATCGTCTTGGGGAGCGGGAAACCAGACCAGATCGCTTTTATTGTCGGCGTGACCAAGGACTTGGTCGGCAAGATCAAAGCCGGGGATATCGTGAAAG